>NZ_VPBW01000042.1:0-21934 GCF_013418535.1 Acinetobacter sp. YH12137
CTGCCGCCAGCGTTCAATCTGAGCCATGATCAAACTCTTCAGTTAAAATCATTTCGAACTTTATAAGTAAAGTTCTTAAACTTGGCTCATCAATTTTCTGACAAATATTTCTCAAATAAACTTCGAGCAATTTCTACCATTCAATCAATGAAAATAATTTCGATCAATCAACCAGTAAAAATCCACACAAGTTGTTCTTCATAATCTCTTAATGATCTTACTTAAAACCTCGTCAGTTTTAAGCTCCAACCCAACCACTTAACGTTTCGTTTCATGCATTGCGTTGGTGTGCTGCGTATTCTATACAGTTTCCGAACCAGTGCAAGAGCTTTTCTTAAAAATATTCAAAAAAGCGCATTGTACGTTTATTTTTTAATCTGAATTGCTATTTTTAGCAGTTTTAATGCTTTTTTCCAGTCACTTTTGGCCTGAAATTTTAAGCAAATGTGAATTT
This sequence comes from Acinetobacter sp. YH12137, assembly GCF_013418535.1. Classification (NCBI taxonomy): domain Bacteria; kingdom Pseudomonadati; phylum Pseudomonadota; class Gammaproteobacteria; order Moraxellales; family Moraxellaceae; genus Acinetobacter; species Acinetobacter sp. YH12137. Next base: position 455 of record NZ_VPBW01000042.1, read on the forward strand.
CGACTGGTTTAGTTTTTATTAAAAGGGATCGTTGCATACGATCCCTTTTAATATTGAACAATAAATTTTAATTTTCCTGCTCGCCAAGCCAATTCATAAATTTTTGTCGTTCAGCTTTAGATGCCTGCTTCCATAACTGAATTAATTGCTGATCAAGCTGACCAACTGATGCATTTTCCTGAACGTTTGCAGTAGCAATATTCGGTGTACTTGCAGTTTGAGTGTAGACCGCTGCCGGCTGATTTGTTGGAGTTATTACTTTATTCGTTGTCAAATCCACAGATTTTCCTAAAACGCTTTGCCCTAGTAATGGTTTCGCTGCATCTTTTGCTCCCGCCTGCTGAACCAGAAGCTGATTTTTTGCATCATATAAACCAATAATTGGCTGATCTTTATATTTTTTCGCTTCATCAAAATTTTTAGGCGCGTTAATTAAAGCCAATTTATAAGCTTCACCATCTTTAAGTTCTGGAGTTTTTACAGTTACTACGCCAGATTTTAAAATGTCATGAGAATTGTCATTGTGCTGGAAAAATTCAGTATAGCGAACACTAATCGCATTCGTACCAGCATCCAGTTTATAAGTTTGATCTGAGCGTAATAGACCTGAACGTACTTCCTGATCATTCACTGCGATTATCTTGATTTCTTCAGGTACGGTTAATGTCACGGCTGAAAAAGCTGATGTGCTGCTCAATAATGCAACTACAGCTGCTGTGATACGTAAATCCATGTCACTCACTCATTCTGGTTAATATATAAAATTTTCATTGCACTATGCCGTGTATAAATGACAATTCTATGACAAATGCTTTGTCTCTACAGTACTTTACTCAGCATTTATCAGACTATCTATCTTCTGATTTCTGCTATATCACACATAAAAAAAGAAGTACTTAACAGTACTTCTTTCTCATCTCTAAATCGATTATGCAAAGGTCTTAAATCGTTCTGCATCATCCATAAAGGTTTTTTCACCTGGAGGGGCTTCGATTGAACCAAATACCAATTGAGCACGAAGCTTCCAGTTCGATGGAATACTGAAAGTTTGCGCCACTTCTTCATCAATGATCGGATTGTAATGCTGTAGTGATGCACCAACATTATGTTCAGCCAAAGCTGTCCAGGTTGCAAACTGAGCGATACCGCTGGCATGCTCTGACCAGATCGGGAAATTATCTGCATACAGCGCAAATTTTTCTTGCATTCCTTTAATGACATTCTGGTCTTCATAAAACAGTGCAGTTCCATAACCTGCCGCAAAACCATCTATTTTGCTATTGGTAGCCTCAAAAGCATCTGCTGACACCAGGTCGCGTAAAGTTTCACGCACAATATGCCAGAAAGTATCATGTGATTGACCAAACAAAATCACCACGCGTGAGGATTGCGAGTTAAAAGATGATGGACTATGTTTCACCGCCTCTTTAATGATGTTCTCAATTTCTGCCTGATCCAGGCTGACATTTTTCCCAATGGCATAAATACTACGGCGTTTTTTAATATGATCTAGGAATGCCATGATCTCACCTCGTTCTATTCTGATTATTTAAAACCGATAAGATCATCTTAAGCATTTTCACTGCCTAAAACAGTCTTATTTCGATAACAATGTGTTTTATTTATAGAACATTCTCAGAGATGTTAAGGTTGATCCTTTGTATCAGTCACCTTAGCACATACTAATTTCAAGAATCACAGGTCTTAGCTAAATACCTGGAAGCTGTCTGGGTTTACAGACTCAATTTTATCTTCTATTGCTTCTTCAATTGAACCGAAACAGAGCTGAGCACGTAGCAACCAGTTTTCATCAATCTTAAAATGCTCAGCTACAGGGTGATTGATCTGCGCATTATAATGTTGCAAAGAAGTACCTAGACCAGCATCTGCCAGCGCAGTCCACGCAGCAAATTGTACCATGCCGGAAGTCTGCTCTGACCATAGTGGAAAATCATCAGCACTAAATGGAACTTTCTTCTGTAATTATTGAATGGCGCGCTGATCTTCATAGAATAAAATCGTACCATAGGCATTTGCACATTGATCCAGCTTGATTCTAATCCCCTCGTAGACCGATGCCGGCACATGCTGGCGTTGAACATCTTTCACAATGTTCCAGAATTGATGATGTGAATCGGCAAATAGCACGATAATGCGTGCACTTTGTGAATTATAGGCTGAAGGACAACTATGCACAGCTTCCTGAATCAGCTCGGTCAGATAAGCCTGACTGTAATGCACACGCTTACCTAGCTGATAGGTCCCACGGCACTTTTTTAATTTCTCAACAAAAGTGAATTCTAAATTTTCAACTGCTTTACTTTTTTTAGGAAATTTAAAATCCTTAGTCAGGTCAGTTGTTAATACCTGCCCAATTTTATTGAGTAATGCCATTTTCTACCCTCTACATATAGCCTGAACTTCAATCACCAGGAAAATCCCATACAATTATAATGGGTTTATTCAGGCAGGCAGGATTTGCTATTTTTTTATGCTGCTTTTTAGAGCATTCAAACTCCTTAAAAACAAAAAACTCCGCATTTAGCGGAGTTTATGTGACGCAAGTCGCATTAATTATTTTTCAGTTTCAAACAATGCAGCAACGAATGATTTTGCCGAGAATGGACGTAAGTCATCAATTTTCTCACCTACACCGATAAAGCGAATCGGTACATGGGTACGGCTGGCAATATTAAACAGCACACCACCTTTTGCAGTACCATCCAGCTTGGTAATGGTTAAACCCGTTAAACCTACTGCTTCATCAAACATTTCAACTTGATTAATGGCATTCTGTCCTGTACCGGCATCCACCACCAGCATCACTTCATGTGGCGCAGTCGCATCAATCTTCTGCATCACACGTTTAACTTTGGTCAATTCCTGCATCAGATGACCTTTGTTATGCAGACGGCCTGCAGTATCTGCAATTAAAACATCCACACCTTTGGCACGTGCACTTTCAAAAGCATCAAAAATGACTGAAGCAGAGTCAGCACCATGACCTTGGGCTACGACGGCGATATTGTTGCGTTCACCCCAGATCTGTAACTGCTCAGTTGCAGCAGCACGGAAAGTATCACCCGCAGCCAGCATGACTTTTTTACCTTCGCCTTGCAGACGTTTTGCGAGCTTGCCAATGGTCGTGGTTTTACCTACACCATTTACACCCACGACCAGAATTACATAAGGATTTTTGTTTGAATCGATATGCAGCGGTTTAACACGCGGAGCCAGCAGAGCCACCAGTTCTTCCTGAAGTGCTTTATACAGCGAGTGAGAATAAATCAGGTCACCGCGTGCGGTACGTTCAGTCAAATTGGCAATAATTGTTTTAGTTGCATCAACACCGATATCTGCAACCAAAAGCTGTTCTTCAACTTCTTCTAATAATTCATCGTCAATTTCTTTGCCACCAATCAGGATATTGACCATCCCATCGGCAAGATTTTTACGGGTTTTGGTTAAACCCTCTTTCATACGGCTAAAGAAACCGCCTTTTGTAGCAGGTTCTTCTTCCTGAGCTTCTGTCGCTACAGGTGCAGAAACTTCAGCAATTGTGCTTGGTGTTTCTACAATCGGCACATTAACCGCAGGTAAACTCGGTAATGTGACATCATCATCTCCGATATCAGCATCAATCAAAAATTTGTTTTGCCCATTAGATTGCTGTTGCATGCCGAATCCTTGAAAAGCATTGCGTTAAAAAATTGAATTCTAGCATAACTTGCAGTGTTTTGAGCGGGCAATCCAATCCATGAATAAACAACCAAAAAATAACAGTGTTTGGTTGCTTTCAATACAAGATTTCTGAAAAATAATCCTAAATACAAATATCTATTCATTGGAAGACTTTGTGTCCCTATCTTTTTTTGCTATCTCCTCCTTATCCAGAATCATTAAACAACGGATTTCTCCAGCCGCTGTACTCCTCCTGAGTTTCGGTTTTAACCCCGTACATGCCGCAACCCAGAGTGAATTATCCCGCACCACCATCGAAACATATTTAGGTAATGGCTTAAAAGTCATTATCCGGGAAGATCATCGCTCCCCGATGGTGATGACACAGATCTGGTATAAAGTCGGCAGTAGTGATGAGTCCGGCAATATTCTCGGTGTATCTCATGCTTTGGAACACATGATGTTTAAAGGCACAAGCAAGGTTCCCAATGATGAATTTACCCGATTAAGCCGGATTTATGGCGGCAGTATTAATGCCGCAACCTTTACCAATTACACGAACTATTATCAGCTCTATCCCAAAGCCTATTTTCCGATGGCGCTAGAACTTGAATCTGACCGTATGAAAAACCTGTTGTTACGCCAGCAAGATTTTGATCCGGAAATTAAAGTGGTAATGGAAGAACGGCGTCAGCGTACTGATGATAATCCGCGTGCCCAGGCATTTGAACGCTTTAGATGGATCAGTTATCCCACCAGTCACTATCGTCAGCCCGTGATTGGTCACATGAAAACGCTTAATAATATTCAGCTGAGTGATGTTAAAAAATGGTATCGAGACTGGTATAGCCCGAATAATGCCATTCTGGTGATTGTCGGTGATTTAGATGTGCAAGAAGCTCTCGTTCAGGTACAGAAATATTTCGGTGATATTCCGGCGCGTCCCACACCCTCACGTAATGATGTACTCGAGTTTGAGCGCTTAGGCTATCGTCATATGGAAATTGAGAGCAATGTTCAGGTGCCTAATCTGTATATGACCTGGAATGTGAAATCTCTAGCTACCGCCAAGAATCCTCAAGATGCCTATGCTCTAACCATTATTCGCAGCCTGCTGGATAGTGGGATTTCTTCTCGGTTGCAGGATCGTCTGGTTCGCGACCGCAAAGTGCTTACTTCTGTGAGTGTATCCTATGATCCTTATAACCGTGGAGATAGCCTGTTTGGTATTTCCGCACTTCCGGCTCCAGGCGTTAACCTGGCAGAAGCACAAACGGCCATCCAGAAAGAAATTGATTTATTAAAAACTGAAGCTATTTCTGAGTATGAACTGGCACGGATCAGCACACGCTTTATTTCAAATCTGATTTATAGTCAGGACAGTCTGAGCGGACAGGCCAAAATGATTGGAAACCTTGAAGTAAACGGATTGAGTTACCGCCTGATGGATGAACTGCCTCAGCATTATGACAGTGTCCGTGCAGAGGATATTCAGCGGGTTGCTAATGCCTATTTTGTCCGTGAAAATTTAAGTACGCTCTACCTTTTGCCTGAACAGAAAGCTCAATAATGGTTATTACAATGTCTAAAGTTCGCTCTCTTATCCTTTTAACCAGCTTAAGCCTCAGTTCAAGCCTTTGGGCAGAAAATTATTTAGATACCCAACCTGATCTGAATGATAATCCCAGTCAGCTACAAGCGATCCCTCTCCTGCAAAGTTTAAAAAACATTAATCAAAAGCAGGCATTTCAAGCACCTTTTATTCATGACCTGAATAATCACTACAAAGTTCGCACTTTATTTGTTGAAACCCGTGATTTACCTATGGTCGATATTCAACTGACCTTTAATGCCGGATCAGCACGAGATCAGGAAATTGCTAAAGGTTTATTTGGCTTATCCAGCACAGCAGCCAAACTGATGCGCGAAGGAACAGATAAATATACGGCCGCACAGGTAGCTTCAGTCTTTGATGCCACAGGCGCACAATTTAGCGTACAGGCTTATCGCGATATGTTTGTCGTTCGCCTGCGAACTTTGTCAGATCCCAAGAAAATGGAACCTGCTTTGGGCATGATGATGGAAGTTCTCAAAAATGCTACATTCAAGCCTTCCAGTATTCAATTAGCACTCAGCAATACTCAAGTAGGACAAAAACAGCTTCAGGAAAATCCAAGCAAACTGATGGATATCCGGTTTTATCGGGCATTGTATGACCAACACCCTTATGCCGAACCCATTACCGGCACGATTGGCAGTACCAAAAAAATCACAGCAGATTTACTGAAAAAATTTCGTGATCAGTTTCTGGTGGCACAAAACATGAATATTGCCATTACCGGCAAACTCAGTCCTAAACAGGCACTGGGACTTTCTGAACGAATTGCAGGCAATTTGCCTCAAGGACACAAAGCAGTTGCATTAGCTAATCCTGAGGAAAAATCGGGTTTTGATATTGTGCATTTGCCTTATAACTCATCCCAAGCACATGTGACCTTCGGCCACTTAGGACCAAACCGTTTTACTGAAGATCGGCTTGCTCTGGAAGTAGCCAACCGCATGTTTGGTGGTAGCGGCTTTAATGCAGTACTGATGCAGGAATTAAGGGTAAAACGTGGCTATACCTATGGTGCCTATAGTACATTCAGCTTTAGTCAGGCACCCGGTATATTTAGCTTCCGTTATTCCACTAGACAAGATCAATTACTGGATAGCATTCAGGTCGCACATCAAGCTTTTATCAACTTTGTAAATCAGCCAATTGATACTAAGCGCCTGGAAGAAACCAAGGCCGGGATGTTAAGAGCATTTCCGAATAATTACAGCAGCAATGCCACGATCAATGCCCAGTTAGGCACGATGGGCTTTTATGCAGAGCAAGCCGACTATCTATCACGCTATCCAGAACGTCTAGCCAAAATTACCGCAGCAGATGTGCAAAATGCCGTGCGCAAACATCTGCATCCAGAACGCTTGACACTGGTCGTGGTAAGTCAAGAATTAGATAAAGAAGCATTAAAACTACGATTGGAACAGAACCTGTTAGATCCTTCTACACCACTGCCGAATACGATTCCAATACCTAAGGCATCTCCACAGAAACCGGCGGAAGCTGACGAGCCCGTAGAGATTCCTGTTGATACGCCTGCATCAATTTAAGATATTGACCGCGATGGATGCGTTGCTGTTGCAGCAAAGTTTGAGCCATATCCTGTGTTTGGGGTAAGCTCTGCTGTTCTGCAAGTTGCTGAAGTAAATTAAATTGAGAAGTCGTCAGTGGACGATAAATGGCAAATGTAGCCAGACATAAAATTAATGCCACAATAAAAATAACAACCGCATTATAAATTTGTTCAAGCTTAATTTTATTCAGAAAATTGCTTAATTTTTTGCTATCTATAGCCATACACTACCTCAAGTTGCAGCTAGTGTATGGCTGGGCCCCATGAAGTTCAAGTCAAAGATTGAATGACCAGTATAAATACACATCTCGATATGACTATAAATCGGTTAGGATTTCAACAATTCGTACACACTCCAGGCAATGACCATAGCCACCAGACCTAAAACCAGTAAAATTGCAAACTTGCTTAAGCCGGCTTCTGCTTCAGGTGGATGCAGTCGATCTTCATCTGCAATTCGGACCAATTCATCATTATAGTGACTATAAAACTCTGCACGCTGGGTTTCGTCCAGAGCGCGGGTAAAATCATAAACTTCTTTACGTTGAGCCAGACTGTAATCACCTAGATGGGTATATTTGTCATAAATTGCCTCATCCAGTTTTTTACGGTGTACATGCGCCAATTCTGTAATCTGACTGGCTGTTGGGGGCATATCAAAACTGAGCCCTTCAAGAGTTCTTTGCATCATGTTGTTCTCCTTTTCTTTTGTTCTATTGTTAAAATCTATACCAACCAAACTTCCAAGTGTGTATAGTTTGATCGTACAAACTATAAATTAAGTAAACAGGAAAGCTGATATAGTTGACTTTTCCATTATTCTGTAATATTAGTTTAATAATACTAAGTTATATTTGTATTTAGACTTAAAAGTCTATCCGAAATCATAATTAAAATTAAGGAGTTTTTATATTATGCAGAATATCTCTCAACATGATTTGGAACATCTGTATGCAGATGCAGTGAATACCATTCAATCGCAAATGAACTTTGTCGATGCAGTAAAACAATTAGAAGATGCAGCGCGCGCCGGTCACGGTAAAGCAGCTCTCTTTTTAGCTGAACTGTATTATCAGGGTTTTCGTGTAGAACGAGATTCACTCAAAGCACAATACTGGCAGAACATGGCCACCATGCAAGCCTGAAGAAACGTCACCTCGGTGACGTTTTTTTATGCCATTTTTTCGAAATACTGCAATTAAGACATAATTTATTACGATTGCTTGCAAAGCTGAAACAGTAATTTCACTGGAACTTTCTAGAATAGAGCTGAACTCTAATAGCACTTTATTTTAACGACAATGCGAAAAATTATTCAATACGACCCGATTTGTAAAAACTTTCTTTTGAGGCTGACCATCCTCAAATCTATGATGTATTGCGGCGTTTTGTGGGGCGTCTATCATCAGGGTTGGGCGATGATGCGTGATCAGGAAGATTATATTTTTCCATTCTGGCTTAATTCTCTGGATGCCAAAAATTATGCCAAGGAACATTGGCCAGGTTATGTACCCCGTAGAATCAACCCGGAAGATTTCGAAAACAACTTGTTACCTACACTGTCCCGACTAGCCGTGACACCTACTTTATGTAGCGGCAATGGCACTAAACTAAAATTATCCATTCCACAGATGCGTCACCTGTTTTTTTCACAACAAAGACTGCACTTTGCCTAAAAACATGTTATTTATAAAGACATAAAATAGACACCTAGAGATGTTCAGCTGGATACATACTCTAGGACTAATAATAATTAGATAAAAAGGACTCAATAGAATGACCAACGTAGCACAAGTGCTCGGTGATAAAGTACATCAGGCAGTTTATACCATCCGTCCAGACTCTACAGTTTTAGAAGCAATTAGCCTGATGGCAGAAAAAGGAATCGGGGCGCTGGTCGTTACCCACGAAGACAGTGTGGTCGGCATTTTGTCAGAGCGTGATTACACCCGTAAAATCGCATTGATGCAAAGAACCTCTTTTGATACCACGGTCAATGAAATTATGACACCTAAAGTCATAACCGTGACTTCTGCAACTTCTGTTGAAGACTGCTTAGCATTAATGACTGACCGCCATTTACGCCACTTACCTGTAGTTGAAAATGACAAACTGATTGGCCTGATTTCGATTGGTGACTTGGTCAAAGCTGCAATGGAAGATCAACGTAAGCTGATTGATCAGTTACAACAGTATATTTCAGGCTAAAATTCTTTCTTAGTTAAATACGTAAATTAAGATTCAAACTCAAAATGTCATTACAAACAAATGACAATGTCATATCAAAACCAGATTAGATATAAAAAATCCCAGCCTTAAGACTGGGATTTTTTGATTATTAGATCAAATTAAAGACCGAGTTTCTCTGCGACATAGTCAGAGTCTTTATCACCACGACCTGAAAGATTCACTACAATCTTAGTCTCTTTAGGCAGTTTACCCGCTTCACGAATTGCCCAAGCCACTGCATGTGAACTTTCTAATGCTGGCACAATTCCCTCAACGCGTGACAGGGTCATAAAGGCATCCAGACACTCCTGATCTGTTGCTGTAGTGTATTCCACACGACCTAGATCTTTCAGCAGGCTGTGCTGTGGCCCTACGCCTGGATAATCCAGCCCAGAAGCAATCGAATGCACAGGTAAAGGCTCACCCTGCTCATCTTCGAGTACATAACAGGCCATACCATGCAACTGGCTTGGTTTACCCAAAGTCAGCGTTGCGGAATGCTTATCAGTATTTAAGCCATGACCTGCAGGCTCTACCCCCACCAGTTTCACTTCTGGATCATTCAGGAATGCCGTGAATGCCCCCATGGCATTTGAACCACCACCCACACATGCCACCACAAAGTCTGGGTTTGCACCGAAGCGTTCATTGGTTTGAACCTTGATTTCATCGCCAATAATGGACTGGAAATCACGCACCATCATTGGGAATGGATGCGGTCCTACCACCGAACCAATCGCATAGATATAGTTTTTCGGATCTTTCAAGTATTCTTCAAAAGCACTGTCGACTGCATCTTTAAGGGTCGCAGTACCACGCGTCACAGAAATCAGCTTAGCACCCAAGATTTTCATCTTTACGACGTTTGGATGTTCTTTTTCGATATCCACCTGGCCCATATGAATTTCACATGGAATACCCACCAAAGCACATGCAGTAGCCAATGCTACACCATGCTGACCTGCACCGGTTTCTGCAATGACTTTGGTTTTACCCATATATTTCGCCAGCAGTGCTTCACCCAGGCAGTGATTGATTTTATGTGCACCGGTATGATTCAGGTCTTCACGTTTTAAATAGATCTGTGCTCCACCTAACTGGTCAGAAAGGCGTTTAGCATGAAACAAAGGGCTAGGACGGCCGACATAGTTAGCAAACAGGTCTTTTAATTCATTTTGAAATTCTTCAGTTTGACGGATTTCCTGATAGGCAACATTGATGTCATCCATGGCCTGTTTTAGATCCGGTGGAATGAACTGACCGCCATATTGACCAAAGAAACCCTCTTCATTGGGCAACGCAATACCATTAATTTGATGAGCCATAATAATTCCTGATTATTGGAATAAGGTATAACAAGTGACTTTATACTAGAATAATTCGTTTTAAAGCACTAATAACTATAGATAAAGTCACTTATAGATAAATGGAATCAACGCGCCAGATATTTGGTCATATCCTCAATACCTTTTAAGGTCATTGGAAACATATGATCTTCAAAGATTTGCTTAATCAGGCCAATAGTATGCGTGTAATGCCAGTATTTTTCTTCTTCAGGATTGAGCCAAGCGGTTTTATCAAAATGCTGACGCAGACGCTGTAACCAGACCTGTCCTGCCTCATCATTCATATATTCGACCGAACCACCGACGGAGTTCAACTCATAGGGTGCCATGCTGGCATCACCCACTACAATCACCCGGTAATCCCGTCCATAGGTATTGAACAGATCCCAGGTATTCATGCGCGAGCTGGAACGACGGACATTATCTTTCCAGACATAGTCGTATAGACAATTATGGAAATAGAAATATTCCAGAGTCTTAAATTCGGTCTTAGCGGCGCTAAACAGTTTTTCACACTGAGCGATATGCGCATCCATTGATCCACCGATATCAAACAGCATTAGTACTTTAATACGGTTACGACGCTCCGGCACCAATTGCACATCCAGAATCCCCTGTTTGGCGGTTTCACGAATAGTACTATCAATGTCCAGTTCTTCAGCCGCACCCTGACGAGCGAACTTACGCAAACGGCGCAGTGCCATCTGCATATGACGACTACCAAGAATCTGATCATCATCCAGATTACGGTATTGACGCTGTTCCCAGACTTTGACGGCGGAACGTTTACGCCCCGGCCCGCCAATGCGCACACCTTCAGGATGATCACCATAGGCACCAAATGGCGATGTGCCACCAGTACCAATCATCTTATTCCCGCCCTGATGTTTTTTATGCTGTTCGCGCAAGCGTTCTTCCAGCATTTTCATCAGTTCTTCCAGCGATCCGGCTTTTTTCAGTTCTTCACGCTGTTCAGGGGTTAAGTGCTTTTCCAGAAGTTCCAGATCAAACCAGTCTTTGGGTAGTTTATGCACCTGATTCAGCAGTTCATCCAGATCAAAAGTCGCGATACCATCAAAGTAATCTTTCATGGCGCGATCGAACTTGTCGAAGTAGCGCTCGTCTTTGACCATCACAGTTTTAGCAAGCTGATAGAACTCGCCCTGATCAGCAAAAACCACGCCTGCCGCCACCGCTTGATTCAGATCAATCAGCTCACGGGTGGAAACTGGTACGCCATATTTTCTGAGGGTATAAAACAATCGCACAAACATGCGTGTTTCTCCCTTAGCGACGCGACATAAAGGCTAGACGTTCAAGCAGTTGTACATCCTGCTCATTTTTGATCAGCGCGCCGTACAAAGGCGGAATCGCTTTGGACTTGTCGGTATTTCTTAAAATGTCTTCCGGCATATCATCTGCCATGAGTAGGCTTAGCCAGTCGATCAGTTCTGAAGTTGAAGGTGGTTTTTTCAAGCCTGGAATCTGACGTAACTTGAAGAAGACTTGCAGAGCTTCATTCACCAGCGTTGCTGAAATATTCTCAAAATGCACATCGATAATTTCACGCATGGTCGCTTCATCCGGAAACTCGATATAGTGGAAGAAACAACGGCGCAAGAAAGCATCTGGAAGCTCTTTCTCGTTATTTGAAGTGATGATGACAATCGGACGCTGGGTAGCAGTAATGGTTTCACCCGTTTCATAAACGAAGAAAGACATCTTGTCGAGTTCATGCAGCAAGTCATTTGGGAACTCGATGTCTGCTTTATCGATCTCATCAATCAGCAATACACAGCGTTCTTCACTGGTAAATGCTTCCCAGAGTTTACCCGGCTTGATGTAGTTCTTGATGTCATAAACGCGATCATCACCTAACTGACTATCACGTAAGCGTGATACCGCATCATATTCATACAGGCCCTGCTGTGCCTTGGTCGTTGATTTGATATGCCAGGTAATCAGCTTCAGTCCAAGGCTTTGTGCCACCTGTTCAGCCAACAAGGTTTTACCTGTACCCGGCTCACCTTTAACCAGCAAGGGTTTTTGCAAACTACGCGCAGCTTTCACAGCTAGTTTTAAACTGTCAGTGGCAATGTACTGATCCGTACCTGAGAATTGTTGAATATCAGCAGACATGATTGAACCTTATTTTTTTATTTACAGCGGTGAACTTTTCTTGTTTGACCCAAGACCCGTTTTACTGGATGCATAGGTCGACCAGCAATAGCCAATCACAGACCCGATACCAATGACAAATAAAATAAGTGACGCATTAATCCAAACGAGTTCATATTCCTTGGTCAGAATACCAAACAGCAGCCCGAAAATAGCAGGTGCAACTGAAGCATTACTGCCTTCAGAAACGGTTGGGGTTAATAGCACGGCAAAGGCTAACAACCATAAAAAACCGCCCATTGCCTTTGGCATGCGCTTGGTCACGCCATACCAGCAGGCTAACGCAATCAGACTGCCCAGCAGATACACTGCAAACGCAATACTCTGGTCAGGAATTGAGTCCAATACAGCTACAAAACCATTCATTTCACAACTCCTGAACTGAGCTTAAGCCCCACGAAGACCTTCTGGCGCTGGCGCATTCGGGTTAATCAAACCTTCTGGTGGCATTTGCAGGAAGAAACCACGAGTAGAAATTGAATCCATCACATGTAAAACATTGGCACGTGCCAGTTTACGCGATTCACTCAATTCAAGATGCATGACAAAAGTCGCACGACCAAAAGCAACACGTACCGGTTCAGCCAATACCTCTAGTGGTTCAAATGTTTCGGCTTCGTTCTCATCTGCAGGACGCGCCACATAAAGATACATTTCATCTTTTTTGCTAGATTTGTAGATAGACACTTGCATGTTTCAAACGACTTTTCTGAAAAAACAATCGCAAGGATACATCAAAAAAACGACAGAAACATTAGCCGCCTCCAATGCATCAGTCGTGATTTTGTATAATTGCTTTATCTTTAATCAATCCAGTAAAAATCACTCAACCACTTTCATCTGGGTCGACAGATAAGACTCATCCTGATGCAATACCTTAATTAGCGGCAGAGTTAATAACTCATAGCGCCAGCCGAGCAAGTAGTTTGGCAGATCCTGTTCATCCTTATGACATACTATATGCTGATATAAGGCATTCAGCCATTTCTTGCGCATCAGCACTTCTTTCGGTACGGAGATTTCATTGGATATATTCTGGATCATTGTTTCAACCTTCTCGCCAATCTCTCTGGATGAATGGCGGATTGGGCGTGCCAGACGTAATGGCCAGTCGGCTTGGTCAGGCAGGAATTTCAACAGATCCAGAATAGTCTTGCCATGTTCACGGACAATATTCGCCCGGATGTCTTTCATCTGACTGAGCTGGAAATTATTGCGCGGGAATTTCTCTACCAGATCAATCATGGTCGAGTTTTTCAGAATGAAGCTGCGTGGCTGATTCAACGCCTTGGCAATCTGCTCACGCCATACAGCCAGTTGTTGTAACTGCATCAATTGATGGCGTGAATGGCGATAATTACCGACATCCTGATAAAGTAAGGCAGTCGGCGTTTCTTCACCAATTTCATGGGTCAAAAAACGGCAATCTTCAAGAGCGAAATCGAGCAGATATTTGCTTTCCAGATCTTGTTTGACTTTATCCGACAACTGCACCAGATAATGCACATCATTGGCTGCATACAGTAACTGTTCAGAACTTAAAGGTCGTGCCAGCCAGTTAGAGCGGGTCTGATCTTTTTCAATATCGACATCCAGCATCTGTTTCAAGGCATTCTGATAGCTGACCTGCAAACCATGTCCGAGGAATGACATGCCGACCTGTGTATCAAAGACATTGCTCAGGGCTTTTTTCTGGGTGTAATGATAAATCAGGTCAATATCTTCACTGCAGGCATGGAAAATATTCTGTTGAGCATTAAAAATCTTATTCAGAAATTCACTCAGATCCAGTGTTGTTCCATCCAGCAAATAGACATTGTTATTGACATTAATTTGAAAAACACCAAGTTTTGGCCACAAGGTGTCTACCTTAATGAATTCTGTATCCAGGCCATAGACCGGATTTCGATCCATAAGATTCAGGACATGATTTAAGTCGTGCTGATGTTGAATAAATTGAAACATAAAGACTGAGTCTAAAATTAGATGCTCGATGAAGCTATATTACCCGATATATAGAATTTTTATATAAAAATATGACAACCAAATCACACTTTTTGTTCCATATTTTTCGAATATAGCTTATCTAGTTTATATTTTTAATAATATTTTTTTTATATTATATATTAAGAGAATATAATTAATATTTCACTTAATTCGCATCCGGTTATGCACTGCCTGACTCAACGTATGACTATCGACATACTCCAGTTCTCCGCCTTGAGGCACCCCTTGAGCGATACGCGTCATTTGCACAGGTAAATGTTTACTGGCTTCAACCAGATAATGTGCAGTTGCCTGTCCTTCGACAGTCGCATTGGTGGCCAGAATCACTTCCTTGATCTGTCCCTGACTTAAGCGTTGCAGTAAATACGGAATACCGATTTCTTCAGGCCCGATTCCATCTAGAGGTGACAGATGACCACCCAGAACATGATATTTACCGCGGAAACTGCCGCTTTGCTCAATTGCCATGACATCTGCCGGTGATTCTACTACACAAAGCAGTTCATCATCACGCTCAAGTGAGGTACAGATATTACAGACTTCATCTTCTGTCAATGAATGGCAGATCGAGCATTCATGAATGTGATCGGTTGCTTCAGTTAAGGCATGTGCCAGACCGATCGCCCCTTCACGATTTTTCATGATTAAATGCAAAGCCATACGCTGGGCCGATTTCGGCCCAACGCTTGGCAAAATGCGTAATGCTTGAACCAGTTGATCAAAACGATCACTAAACATTGCGCATACTTCCTTAGAATAAACCAGCCAGACCAGGTGGTAAGCCCATACCTGAGTTTGCAGATTTCATTTTCTCTTCAGAGATCGCTTCTGCTTGACGCGCTGCATCATTCATCGCTGCTGCAATTAGATCTTCGATCATATCTGGATCGTCCTGTAACAGTTCAGGATTGATTTCGATACGTTTCACCACATTGCGGCAAGTCATGGTAACTTTCACCAGACCGCCACCAGCCTCAGCATGCACTTCAGTTTGCGCAAGCTCTTCTTTGGCTTTTTTCATGTTGTTTTCGACTTCTTTTTGCATGCGCTGTGCTTGCTGCATCAACATATTAATGTTCATAAAGATCTCCGAACATATATTTATAAAATTAGATTAGATCTAAACCGCGTGTAATGTCGCGAATAATATCATCAATCTCTTCCAAACCAACAGAAACGCGAATTAAACCTTCACGAATACCCGCTGCTGCTTTGGCTTCTGGAGACAATTTACCATGCGTCGTAGTTGCCGGATGAGTAATCGTTGATTTCACATCACCCAGGTTACCGGTGATTGAAATGAACTGGGTATTGTCAATTACTTTCCAGGCACCTTCACGACCGCCTTTCACTTCGAAAGATACGATACCACCGAAACCGGTTTGTTGTTTTGCTGCCAGTTCATGACCAACATGTTCAGGCAAACCCGCATAGTAAACTTTTTCTACTTTCGGATGTGCATTTAAGAACTCTGCCAGTTTTTGTGCATTAGCAGAATGTTCACGCATACGTAAGCGTAAAGTTTCCAGACCTTTCAGGAATACCCAGGCATTAAACGGGCTCATAGAAGGACCGGTAGTACGTACATAACCAAAAATTTCTTCAAGCAGTTTGTGGTTACCTGCCACAGCGCCACCGAGTGCACGACCCTGGCCATCCAGATATTTAGTCGCAGAATATACGACTAAGTCTGCACCAAATTTGAGTGGTTGTTGTAACACTGGTGTACAGAAGCTGTTGTCAATCGCGAGCAATGCATCATTGGCATGTGCAATATCTGCCAAAGCCTGAATATCTGCCACTTCAGCCAGTGGGTTTGACGGAGATTCAACAAAAAGTAACTTGGTTTCTGGCTTGATGGCATTTTTCCATGCATCCAGATCCGTCAGATCGACAAACTCAACTGCGACACCAAATTTAGCCACGTATTTTTCAAATAAAGAAACTGTTGAACCAAATACGGCGCGTGAACAGATGACATGATCGCCTGCTTTCAGGTAAGCCATCGCTACTGCCATAATCGCAGCCATACCAGAGCTGGTCGCAACAGCGCGTTCTGCGCCTTCTAAGGCAGCCAGACGCTTTTCAAACATGGCAACAGTTGGATTAGTAAAGCGAGAGTAAATATTACCCGGCTCCTGGCCTGAAAATTTCGCTGCGGCTTCAGCCGCATTTTCATAAACAAATGACGATGTTAGAAAAATCGGTTCACTATGCTCACCCTCGAAGCTGCGGGTGTGACCGGTACGGATGGCTAAAGTTTCTAATTGATAGTTAAAATCGTCTTGCTGGCTCATCACTTTACTTCAGCCCAAAGGCTGCCTTTTGTAAAAAATTGCCAACATTTTGAGCGTCTAAGCTATTTCAGGTCAAGGCATAATAAGCAATTATTGCTTAGACTTCGACCAATTCTCCTTTGTATACGGATAAATTATTTACATGATTCAGTTAAAACAAAATATTCAACGCCAGAAGAAAAAATTAAAACACCTGAATGCACGGTTATTTAACTCGTCTTCCCTGATTCTTTCGCAAAAAACGCCCTTTGAATATATTGCTGCGACTGAGTTCTGCAAAATTCGCTATTATGCAGCGCCTGAAAAAAAGTACCGTGAGCCGTTAGTCTTTGTTGCCCCTCTTGCGATTAATATGGATATTTATGATCTGTATCCTTACCGTTCACTAGTCAAGCATTTTCAGCATAGCGGTTTTGATGTCTATTTAGTGGAATGGAAACGTTTCCGTTATAAACACCGTCACTTGAATTTCCTGTCTTTTATCGACGGCGCGATTCCTCAGGCTATTGAACGAATCTGCTCGCATTCAGGCAGTCAGTTTATTTCCTTGCATGGCTGGAGTATGGCTGGAATTTTTGTCACGCTTTATACTGCGCTACATTCCCCTGAACATGTTAAAAACCTGATTGTACTGGGTAGCCCGATTGACAGTTATGCATCCGGTCGCGTTGGCAAGCTTTTTAGCACCACCAACAAGCTCATTTCCAAAAATAAAACCCTGCAACAGGCGATTCACCAAGGATTGATTCCTAAGGAATATATTCATTCGCCCGGCATCATCAATGCATTGGGATTTAAGCTCCTTGATCCGATTGGCTGGTTTAAAAGCCAGAAGCAGTTTTTGATGAACCTGGAAAATGTTGAAGATGTCTATGAACATGCCACCATGGGCAATTTTTTGAACAAGATGATTGATTATCCGGGTGGAATCAATCAGGACATGGTGCTGCACTTATGGCTGCAAAATCCTTTAAAAAATGGCTCAATGACTTTAAACGGCCGAACGATTGACCTAAAAAATATTAACTGTTCCTTACTGGTCGGGGCTGGGAAAACCGATCAGATTGTTACAGAACAGTCAGCTAAACCTTTGATGGAATTGACAAGTAGTACCGATAAGACGTTTACTCTTATCCCGGGTGGTCATCTTGGACTGATGTCCAATCAGAAAACAGCCAATACATTCTGGCCGAAACTGACCACCTGGCTGGCACAACGCTCAACCCGGATAGATGCTTAATTCCGGAAGAGCCGGCAATTTTCAGGTATTTATTATTTTATTCAGAGGGTATGACATGATTCAGTCAGTGGCATTTATTGGTTTAGGCGCAATGGGTTATCGCATGGCAGCGCATTTACCCAAGCATTTTGAGACAGTTTATGTCTGGAACCGTACTTTTGCCAAGGCTGAAGAACATGCTGCTGAATATGGCACCCAAGCTGTCGCTTTAGAACAGGCAGTTCAGGCAGATATTATTTTTTCCTGCCTGCCGACCAGTGCCGATGTTGAAGCATTAGTCCAAGGCCTCAGCCTTAAAGCTGGCAGTATCTGGGTAGACTGTACCAGCGGTGTTCCTGACGCTGCCCGACGCTTAGAAGAAGCACTTGCTGAACAGGGTGTGATTTTCCTGGATGCGCCTGTGAGTGGCCAGACCATTGGTGCGGAAAATGGCACATTGACTGTGATGGTCGGCGGTAATGCGGAAGGCTTTGAAAAAGCCCTGCCAGCGATGCAGGCGTTTGGCAAATTGATCAAGCATGTGGGCACATCAGGTGCCGGCTTTGCGGTAAAAGCGGTAAATAATATGTTACTGGCTGTAAACCTGTGTGCAGCAGCAGAAGGCTTTACCACACTGAAAGCGCACGGCGTTGACCTGAATGAAGCGCTGGATTGTATCAATGCATCAAGCGGTAAAAGCAATGTGACTGAAACCGTTTTACCACAGCGTGTTTTGAACCGTAGCTTCCCTGTTACCTTTGCCCTGCCTCTTTTAGCCAAAGATACAGGCATTGCACTTGATCTTGCGCGCGATGCCAAACTGGCAGTACCACTTCTCGCTTTAGGTCAAAGTCTGGTGCAAGCTGCTAGCAATCTGTCGGATAAAAATAGTGACTTTTCCAGTGCTGTAAAAATGTATGAATCATGGAGTAATATTACCATTGAGTAATATCTCGCCATTGAATAATAATAAACAAACCTAATATTGTGACTATAGACTAGCCACATGCAGTGATACTGAGGAAACTCTTATGAATAAGTTATTTGTTGCAGCACTCGTCGGTTCTGCAACTTTGTTTGGGGCTTCAACATCGGTTCTTGCATCTGAACAGGAATGCAAAAAATTGAAAAATGACCATGATGTCATTTATGCATCAAAAGGTTTCTGTTTCAAGGATCCTGAAGCAAAAGCAAAGTTTAATGACAATTGCTACACAACCAAGCCAAAATTTTCAGAAAAAGAGCAGCAACGTCTTGACGCGATCAAAGAACGTCAGAAAGAATTGAACTGTAAATAATACAATTCAATTCTGCTCAAGGAATGCACTTATGACTTACGATGACCAAAATATTTTTGCACGAATTCTGCGTGGTGAACTTCCAGCAATTAAAGTGTATGAAGATGACCGAGTTCTTGCATTTATGGACATCATGCCACAGGCCGATGGTCATACTCTGGTCATTCCTAAAACTCCAGCAATTACCTTGCTTGACCTGGATCCTGAAGTTGCAGCCTATACCATTCAGGTGGTGCAAAAAATTGCCAAAGCGATTGAAAAAGGTTTAGGTGTAGATGGCATTGTACTCATGCAGCTCTCTGGCGCTGCGGCGGGTCAGACTGTTCCGCATGTTCATTTCCATCTGGTACCTACCTCTTTGCACAATCTCGGCAAACATGCTGCACAAATGGGTGATCAGGAAAAAATCAAACAACTGGCAGAGAAAATTAAAGCTGCTCTTTAATTCATTCTTCGTCCTTAAAAATGGAGCTTCGGCTCCATTTTTTATGCCTTATTTTTCATTTTTTATCACCATTCATAAATACAGTATTCCTCTTAAATGACTTTATTAAAACCGCATTACTCATCTACTGGATCAGCGTTAACTAAAGCAAAAAAATCCTGCACAGAATCTTAAAAATTAAAATTGCTCCCTTTTTAGATTTCATAGATCTGCAATATTTCCTTAACCATACTGACTTATTCATCCTCAATACTGAGCACCAATACAGGATGGTAGCCAAGACCGAGCTACTGCATACACCTCAAAAGACCTAAAAAAGTCTGATTGGAGCTTTATATGAAAAAATCACTTTGCATTTTCGCAATTGGGGCAAGCGTTTTTACACCGCTCATGGCAGTCGCTGCTGATGTCAAAGTCTATGGACGTGCACATGTGTCTTTAGATTATCTAGATGATGGCCAAGATTATAATGAAGTTGGAATTTCCTCCAATGCATCACGCCTTGGATTTAAAGCTGAACAGACACTTGAAAATGGCATGACCGTATTTGGCCAGATTGAGCAGGAAATTAACTTTGCCAGTGGCTCTGCAAATGATGATGTCGAGTTTGCTACTCGCGATACCTTCGTCGGTTTAAAAGGTGATTTCGGTCAGGCAAGGATCGGCCGTTTCGATAGTCCATTTAAAGTGGCACGCAGTCCAGTTAACTTCTTTGGAGATATGGTCGGCGATGTACGTAACGTGACCCGTGTAGGGAATCTGCGTTTTGATGAACGTAATGCCAATAGCATTGAATATAAATCACCAAAATTCGGCAATGGATTTAATGTTCTGGGTGCACTTTCCCTACATGAAGCCAACAGCCCGGATGCATCTAAGGATGGTGAAAAAGATAAAGATAAGGCTTATGACGTTGCCCTTACCTACCAAAAAGATAAAGTTGATTTTGCAGCGGCATATGAACATTATGAAGAAGAAGCCAGTCGTGGTGAACGTGATGGTTTCCGGATTGCAGGTGCCTACAAAATCACGCCAGACTTGAAACTCGGTGGTCTGTATCAGTTCCTTCAGCATGACAATACCGAAGTTAATCCTGATGCTCAGGTCTTTGGCATCGCAGGTGAATATAAATTAGCAGCCAAGACCTCATTGCGTGGACAGGTCTTTCACCGTGATGTAGATGCCGATGATGCCAATGCTACTTTACTGGCGATTGGAATTGAACATCGTCTTGACCCAGCAGTCCGCATCTACAGCAATCTGGCCAGTGTATTAAATGATGAAAACTCAAATCTGACACCTTGGGCACAAGGCCGTAGCAATGCAGTGGCTGGCGCACGTGGTGAAGACAGCTTCGGACTATCGGTCGGTATGCGTTACGACTTCTGAAGCCCTCCCCAATTTCATATTAGAAAAGAGCCTGCCTGATGCGGGTTCTTTTTTATTTTTTAATTAATCCCGACTATTTTAATTAACCCGAATCGCGGATAAAAAATTGACTTGAAAAATAAGAGGACTAGAGCCATCAGTTGAGTTACCACACAAAACTTAAAACTCTAGTCCCGATGTTTAATAGTACCGAATTATTTTGCGTAATT
>NZ_VPBW01000043.1:0-20745 GCF_013418535.1 Acinetobacter sp. YH12137
AATAATTCAAGTGAATTTGTTTGAAAGAAGAACTTTAAAAGCTTTATTTTCACCCGATAAAATACCCATAAAACAAGAGGAAGCTCATTTGAGCTTCCTCTTGTGAAAAATTGTGGGACAGCAATGATCGAAAGATTCCTTTTTTATTTTGACTATGTTATTTCTCAGCAGGCTTTGGCATCCGGCTGCACGGTTTTAGGCAACTCACGGCGTAGAATTTTACCGACTGCAGACTTTGGCAATCCAGACACAAACTCAATATATTTTGGCAGCTTATAACTGGTCAATTGTAGTCTCAGATAAGTCATGACTTCATTCTCGGTCAGACTGGTATCCTGTTTTACAATAAAGGCTTTCGGAACTTGTCCAGATTTTTCATCATCCACTCCAATGACGGCACATTCCAGTACTTTAGGATGTTTGGATAAAACGCCTTCCAGCTCATTTGGATAGACATTAAAGCCGGAGACCAGAATCATGTCCTTTTTACGGTCCAGAATGGTGATATAACCCTGCTCGTCCATACAACCGATATCACCTGTCAGGAAGAAACCATCTTTGGTAAATACCTGTGCTGTTGCTTCCGGTTGCTTCCAGTAACCTTTCATCACCTGAGGGCCGCGAATAGCAATTTCTCCAGCCTGATGAAGTGCTACAGGTTTTCCTTCATCATCCAGAATCTGAATTTCTGTGCCTGCCAATGGCAAGCCAATACTACCGCTAAAGCGCTTGCTTAAAGGTGGGTTAAATGTTGCCGTTGGTGAGGTCTCAGAAAGACCGTAGCCTTCATAGATATGACAGCCTGTGACTTCGTACCATAATTCTGCTGTATTTTTTAAAACAGATGCACCACCGCCTGTCGTGGTTTTTAGGCGTGAGTGATCCAGCTCGCGGAAACGTGGATGATGAGCCAATGCATTAAACATGGTATTCACGCCCGGAAACACCGTCGGTGGATGCTTATGATATTGATCTACCAATGCATCCAGATCTCTTGGATTTGGAATCAGGACATTGGCAAAACCGCGACTTAGTCCATAACTGAACAGGCAGATGGTAAAACCATAAATGTGATACAGCGGCAAGGCACAAAACACATATTCTTCTTCAGTGGCATAACGATCGCCAAAATGGCTAATGAACACCGTACTGTTCTGGGCAATATTAAATAAGATATTGCGATGACTGAGTTCAGCCCCTTTGGAAACACCTGTAGTCCCACCGGTATATTGCAGAATGACAGTATCTTCCTGCTGCTGTACAGGCGCTACAAAATCAATCACCTGTACCTGATCAATGGCCTGCTTAAAGTCAGAAAAATGTTTATCAGGATATTGCGCTGTTTGGCTATAAATTGAAACTGACTGATCCTGAATGAAATCGAGCGGATGGGTAGAAATCACATGTTTTAGCGCAGAACATTCATCCAGATTATTTAACTGTTCTAAGGTTGAGCCCAGAATAATCAAGGCTTCTGCTCCTGAATCCTGAACTTGATGATACAACTCACGCTGGGTGTACATCGGGTTTACATTCACCAGAATATAACCCGCACGAATAATCGCGAAAGTCGCAATCGGATATTGAATAATATTCGGCAACATCACCGCGATGCGGCTACCAGCTGCCAAGCCTAGATTTTGAAGATAGGTCGCCAGTTTCTGGCTATAAACGTCAATCTCCTGATAGCTGAACTTTCGATCCAGATAGAAAAATGCGGTTTTATCCTTAAATTTAAGCAGGTTCTCAGCAATCGTTGTGCTCAAAGTTTTATCAGGGCCAGGCCGGGTAAATTCCGGATTGACGTTCCATTTTTTATATTCTTCCATCCATGGCTGACTTGTCATTACAGCACTCCTATCCTTGATTTTAAATTTATTTTGTATTGTGAAACTTTATTTTGATTAAAAAATAATAACGTTATCTTTCCTCCTAAATCAATGCAATATTTGGCTAATTTCAAATTTTTACAAATAAAATCACGAATTTTATGGCTAATTATTTGGATATATTTTATCAATTAATAATATGTAATTTCTTATAGCGAAATAATAAATCAGTAAAAGCAACAAAAGAATGTGGATTCATTCTTATAAAACAACAACGTAACAAGAAAAGGATGTCGATGATGACATATGAAACTTCAGTGCTAGAAGCTGAACGGGTCACAGTTCAGCCTAAAAAAATATGGATGACCGCATTTATTCTATGTTTTCTTATTTTACTTGCAGACGGTGTTGATCTGGCTTTTTTGGCCTATAGCCTCACCAGTATCAAAGCTGAATTTAATTTAACCACCGTTCAGGCAGGGGCCTTAGGGAGCTGGAGTCTGGTCGGTGGAGTGATTGGCGGATTAATTGGCGGTTGGGCCTGTGACCGTTTTGGCCGGGTGAAAGTTATTGTATTTTATATGATTCTTGCTTCCAGCTTATCCTGCACCTTGGGCTTTGTAGAATCTTACCATCAGTTTTTAATTATCCGCAGTATTGCAGCTATTGGACTGGGTTCCCTATACATCGCCTGTAATACCTTAATGTCAGAATATGTTCCGACAAAATACCGGACAACTGTTCTGGCGGCACTTATGACCGGTTTTACCCTAGGTTCATTATGTGCAACTTTACTGGCGGGCTGGATTATTCCTGAATATGGCTGGCGTATGCTGTACTGGATTACCATTTGCCCGATCGTTCTGGCTTTTCTGCTTTATTTTCTTGTTCCTGAACCGGATTCATGGCTACGTTCACGTGAATTAAAACGTCAGGAAGCAGCTAGCAAAGTTAAGGTGAAAAAGCAGAATCCTTATAAAGTCATTCTCAAAGATAAAAATCACCGCTGGATGTTTTTACTATGGATTTTAAGTGCAGGTGCCCTGCAATTTGGTTATGCCGGTTTAAGTAACTGGTTACCTGCCTATCTCGAATCGGATCTGGGCATCAGTTTTAAGGCCATGACTGGCTATATGGTTGGCACGTTTATGATCATGATTTTTGCCAAGATCGTCGCAGGCATTCTGGCAGATCGTTTCGGACGACGTGCCTTGTTCGCTTTTGGAACCATGGGCACAGCCCTGTTTCTTCCGATTGTAATTTATTTCAATACACCGACCAATATTTTGTACCTGATGCTCATGTTCGGCTTCTTATATGGTATGCCATTTGCCATTAATGCCACGTATATGACTGAAAGCTTCCCTACTTCGATTCGTGGTACGGCTGTAGGTGGTGCATTCAATATAGGCCGTATCGGAGCAGTATTTGCACCACTCACAATTGGATATTTTGCTCATGGAGGTTCAATTGGAACAGGACTACTGGTAATGGCAGGCGCCTATTTTATTTGTGGTCTGATTCCTGCACTGTTTATACGTGACCGCTTATATGATCCGCAAAAAGCAGATTAATCTCTATCATCTTTTAATAAAAAACCAGTCAAATAGACTGGTTTTTTTTAATGAATAAAATTTAAAAATCAGACAACTTTTCTTTGAGCATTTTCCATGTATTCATAATGGTAACCACTGCGAATAAAATGCTGGTTTTTGTCTCTAAATGAATGCGCATAATCTGGCCAGACCAAAGTCAGCTTGCGACTCACTGGGTCCAGATACCAACTTTTACAGCTTTCTGATAACCAGACACTGCCTTGGGAAAGCTGCTGTAACTCTTGCATATAGCGATTTTCAGCGTTCTGATCGGCTTCAAAGACCTGAATCTGTTCCTGTTCAAAAAACTGCAAGGCGTCCAGTACCAGATCAAACTGGGTTTCCAGAAAATAAAGCGCTGAGTTATGCCCACTTCCGGTATTAGGACCATTCAGAATGAACAGGTTTGGAAAATTATGGACTGTCGTAGATTGATAACCCTGCATACCACTAGACCATTGCTGCTCCAGACTTAGGCCATGTTTACCCACTACCTTTGAGGCATAAGGTGGTCGTGCTGCTTCAAATCCAGTAGCAAAGACGATGATATCTGCAGAATATTCATTGCCTGATTTGCTGATTACACCGTCTTTTGTGATGGCGGCCAAAGCTGAATCTTCAAGCGTGACATTCGGTTTTAGAAAAGTTGGATAATAATCATTGGACAGCAATAAACGCTTGCAGCCTGGTTCATAATTCGGTGTGAGTTTTCGCTGTAATTCGGGATCTGGTATCTGGTGTTTCAAGAATTGCAGGCAGTTTTTCTTGACCCGCTCGATCTGGCTTTTCAGATTACGGCGCTGGGCAAAATTATATTCATTGCCCCAGAACAAGGAATGTCTTAACACTGCCATGCTGTCTGGTTCTTTGCGGAAGAGCTGTTTTTCTGACTCAGAATAAGGTCGGTCTGGTCGCGGCAAAATATACGGTGCACTGCGTTGCAATACGGTCAGACTTTTTGCTGTTTTGGCAATTTCTGGTACAAGCTGGACCGCAGAAGCCCCTGAACCCACTACAACTACGCGCTGGTTTTCCAGATTTACTTCGTGATTCCAGCGTGCAGAATGCATCACTTGACCTTGAAATTCGTCCAGTCCCGGAATTTGTGGCAGATGTTCATCTGCCAGATGCCCGGTTGCTGTAATTAAAAATTCTGCCTGATACAGACCGTTAGAGGTCTGAATATTCCAGATACGTTGTTTGGCATTCCAGCTAGCTTTTTCCAGTTGAGTCTGAAAATCGATATGTGGCCGGATATTTTCCTGATCGCAGCATTGGATTAAGTAACGCTGAATTTCTGCCCCTTGCGGAAAGACACGTGACCAATTGGGATTTTTAATAAACGAGAAAGAATATAAATGTGACGGTACATCACAGGCGACACCGGGATAGGTATTATCACGCCATGTTCCGCCCACTTCTGCGGCACGTTCAATGATTTTAAAATCGTGAATGCCCTGCTGTTTAAGACGGATCGCCATGCCTAATCCACCAAAACCGCTGCCTACAATTAAAATCTTGCTGCGCTGTCCTTGAGCTTGCATTATTTTTCTCCTTTTTTTAAGGCATCATGGGCTGGATTTTCTGATTCGCCGGATACTGTTCTGGATGCTGGCTAAACTGGTTGATCAGTTGCACCACTTCCGCTGGCGCTTCAATATGGATTGCATGTCCTGAAACTATTTCGATATAGCGGCTGTTCTGAATCGAAGCAAACAGTAATTTTGCTTGCGCTAAAGGCACCATCCGGTCTTCACGGCAAGCCACGATCAAAGTCTCCGCAGAGATGTTCGGCAAAATGGCGGTGATGTCAATGCGATAATTCAGTTCACGCTGTTTGGCTGCATCTTGAGAAGGCTTAACGAAGCATGCCAGATCCAACACCTGCTGTTCACTACGTGCAGACAAATAATCATCGCTATACAGGCAATAATTCACAAAATGCGGTAAAGCTGCGGATTGATCGTTAAATAGCTGTTGCCAGATCGTGGTCCGTAGTTGTTGCACCGAGCTGGTTTTTGCCCAACCTGCTAACAGAATCAAACGTGCCACGCGCTGTTTAAGACTCGCAGCTACTTGTGCAGCAATCACAGCACCAAGTGAATAACCCACCACAGTAATTGCTTCATCTTCTGCAACTGCATGCTGGATCAGTGCTTCAACTTGTTGACTAAAATCAGTCACTGCCAGATCGGCTTTATCTGGAGTATGCAAATCAAGCGATAAAACCCGCTGATGGATACCGAGCATGGGGAAAATATAGCTGAAATGTTTGTCCGTATTTCCACCCGTACCATGGATCAGAATGATGGTGGGATATGAGGATTTCTGTCCGACTTCATGATAAGTCAGTTGCAGATCACCATAAGGACATTGTCGAGTAATCGTGTCTAAATCCATATAGACTCCTGATCTTGTTGTTTTATGGCCGATGTAATACTGAAAAGTACCTATCGATATTGAGTTTTGTGCAGGATAAAAAAAGTAGTAACAAAAAAAGACCCACGATCGAGAGATTGATCGTGGGTGAAAGGATTAATCGAATTTAAACTCTTCAGGTGCAAGCAAGAACAGGCTCTCACCACCCGCCTGAATATTGGCAATGTGGGTTGAAGTTCTTGGCAGAATCCGGGCAAAGAAGAATTGTGCCGTTTTGATCTTCGCTGCATAGAACGGATCAGTATTACCTTCTTCAATCTTTTGCTGCGCCGTAATCGCCATTTTCAGCCATAAATACGAAGACACTACATAACCAGAGAAATATAGGTAATCGACAGATGCCGCACCGATTTCATTGGCAGACTGTTGTGCCTGAGCCTGAATCGTTTTGGTTAATTCTAGCCATTGCTCAGTCAACTGGCTCACTTGTGCAACCTGCTGGTTAAACTGGGCATGTTGCTGATGCTCTTTAACAAAGCCCTGAATCTCATCCGTTAATGCAGTGAGCAAACCCAATTTTGAACCTAGCACTTTACGCGCCAGCAAGTCGATTGATTGAATTTCAGTAGTACCTTCATACAGACTGGCAATACGTGCATCACGGGCAATCTGTTCCATGCCATGTTCAGCAATATAGCCGTGTCCACCAAAGACCTGCATACCATGTTTGGCAGCTTCTACACCTGTTTCGGTCATTAAGGCTTTAGCAATTGGGGTCAATAATGCCAGACGGTCTTCTGCAGCTTTCTTCTCTTCAGGATTATCCGTTGCTTCAGCGATATCAGCATACGTTGCCAGATAATAAGCCAAGGCACGTGAACCTTCTGCAAATACTTTTTGAGTCAGCAGCATATTGCGTACTGCCGGATGCACGATGATTGGATCCGCAGGCAGGTTTGGCTCTTTCGCACCTTCGAGTGAACGCATCGCCAGACGGTCTTTGGCATAAGCCAATGCGCCTTGATAAGAAGATTCAGCTGCTGCCAGGCCCTGAATCGCCGTTCCAATACGTGCAGAGTTCATGAAAGTAAACATGCAGTTCAAGCCGCGGTTTTCAGGCCCGATCAGGAAACCTTTGGCATTATCAAAATTCAGTACACAGGTCGCATTGCCATGAATACCCATCTTGTGTTCAATCGCGCTACACACCACACCATTGCGTGAAGCCACATTTCCAGCTTCATCCAGATTGTATTTAGGCACGATAAACAGCGAAATACCTTTAGTACCTGCAGGCGCATCCGGTAAACGCGCCAATACAATGTGTACGATATTTTCAGCCAGGTCATGCTCACCTGCTGAAATAAAGATTTTCTCACCGCTGATACTGTAGCTGCCATCTTCATTTGGTACCGCTTTGGTACGGATCAGGCCCAGATCAGAACCGGCATGTGATTCAGTTAAACACATGGTTCCGGTCCAGCGACCTGCAATTAAAGGTACCAGGAATTTCTGTTTCTGTTCATCGCTACCATGATGCTCTAAAGTACGCATCGCACCATGAGACAGGCCTGGGTACATACCCCAAGACCAGTTAGTCGCCGTAATAATTTCTGAAATAGCAATACGGTATAAGGTCGGGAAGCTTTGGCCACCATATTTTTCATCACCAGTTAATGAGGTAAAACCAAGTTCTACATATTTGTCATAAGCAGCTTTAAAACCATCCGGTGTAGTCACGACGCCATCTTGCAGACGACAGCCCTGCTGGTCACCTGTCGCATTAATTGGTAGAAGTTCGTTTTGGCAAAAATCAGCAGCGACTTCCAGATATTGTTCCATAATATCCATAGAAACTTTGTCTGCGAACTTTGCATAGCCTGCGTATCTCTGTTCAACATTGAGCAGATCTTTCAGGACAAACTTCATGTCTTTTAATGGCGCAATATAATTTCTCATCGTAATTCCCTTGTATGAGTTCTAATTTGTATATTTATGACAATTAATTTCATAATACGAAATTATGTTTTAGGTCGAATATAATATAAGTGCATGGATAAAATCTAGTCATGACATAAAAAATCACATTTAAAAAATTAAAACTTTGGTATAAAAAAGCCATTCGGTAATGAATGGCTTTTTATTAAATGATCAAAATAAATCGATCTAGCGCGGGAAAAACTGAGCCAAACGTTGCTGAACAATCTGTTCTGCTTCTTGCATGATATTGTCAATCAGCGTTTGACAGGTTGGAATGTCATGGATTAACCCCATCACTTGACCTGCTGTCAGTACGCCTGCATCTACATCGCCATTTTCCAAAGCCAGCTTGCCTTTTAAGCCACTAACATAAGGGCGAATCTGTTCAAATTCCAGATTTGGATCTTCACCCATTTTAACGACGAGATCAGATACTGCATTCTTTGCAACACGCGCAGTATTTCTAAACTGACGATAAAGTAGATGCGTTGCTCGTTCATCATTCTCGACATAAAACTGCTTGATGTTTGGATGGATCGGCGCTTCTTGTGTGGCACAGAAACGTGTCCCCATATTGATCCCTTCAGCACCCAAAGCAAGTGCTGCCACCAGACCACGACCATCAGCAAAACCACCACTGGCCACAATCGGCACAGTAAGTTGATCAGCTGCTGCAGGAATCAGGATCAGCCCGGGAATATCATCTTCACCCGGATGGCCGGCACATTCAAAACCATCAATCGAGATCACATCCGCACCGATTCTTTGTGCTGAAAGTGCATGACGGACTGAGGTACATTTATGAATCACAATGATGCCGTGCTGTTTAAAGGCCTCAATATGTTCATGCGGCTTGTTGCCTGCCGTTTCTACAATCTTGATCCCACTTTCAATAATAGCCTGACGATATTCGGCATATGGGGGTGGATTTACAGCGGGCAATAAAGTCAGATTCACTGCAAAAGGCTGATCGGTCATTTCACGGCAACGTGCAATTTCCTTGGTCAGCGCTTCAGGCGTAGGTTGCGTCAATGCCGTCAGCGTTCCCAAACCACCTGCATTGGAGACTGCACTGGCCATTTCTGCGGTACCGACCCACATCATGCCGCCCTGAATAATCGGATAGCGAATGCCTAAAAGCTCGGTGATACGCGTTTGAATTTTCATGAATGCTCTCCTTAGCGTCCGGTAAATTGTGCAGGGCGTTTTTCGACAAAGGCCTGCACACCCTCTTTGTAGTCCTGGCTACTTAAGGCCAAGTATTGCAGGTTTTGTTCCAGCTCCAGTTGCTGATCCATGCTATTTTCAGCACTGCGTTGCAAAGCCTGTTTGGTTAAGGCCAGTGCATAGGTCGGCTGTCGTGCCAGTCGCTGTGCAAGCTCATCGATATAAGCATCAAATTCTGCATCAGGGATCATTTTCCAGACCATACCCATTTCAGCCGCTTCTTTGGCATGTACAGGCTCACCAAGTAAAGTCAGTGCCATGGCACGTGCATAGCCGATCAAACGCGGCAACATCCAGGTGCCGCCGGCATCAGGAATTAAGCCAATTTTAGAAAAGGCTTGAATAAATTTGGCACTTTCCTTGGCAATAACCAGATCGCAAGCCAGCGCGATATTGGCCCCTGCACCGGCAGCCACACCATTTACTGCCGCAAGCACCGGTTTGGGACTTTTACAAATCAGGTTGATCAAAGGATTATAATATTTGGCTAGAGAGCCTTCGGGAGGCAACGGCACACTACCGAGCTGCCCGGCACGTTCTTTTAAATCCTGTCCCGCTGAAAATGCCCGACCATTACCACGAATCACAATCACCCGAATATCCGAGTCTGTATTCCAGCTTTTCAGCACCTGCTGCACTTCCTCATGCATTTGCCGATTGAAACTGTTCAGTGAATCTGGACGGTTAAAACTTAAAGTGGCAACGCCTTGCTGAACCTGGGTCTGAATCATTTCCCACATCATCAATTTCCTTATTTTTTTGTCTGTATCTCTACAATTAATAGCCTTTATTGACATCCACCTGATGACACAAATCCAGGCCCTGATTTAATCGGCGGTCATTTTCCAGTATCTGCTCTACCACCACAGACATTGGGGCATGTGAGGCAACATGTGGTGTCACCACAATTTTTTCATGCTGCCAGAATGGATGGTCCACAGGTAACGGCTCCTGCTCAAACACATCAACAATCGCACCACGAAGATGACCTGAATCCAGCGCATCCAATAAATCCTGCTCGATTAAATGCTGGCCACGCCCGACATGAATCAAAGCCGCCTGTTCAGGCAGTTGCTGAAATAATTCAGCAGAAAGAATACCGGTATTTTCTTCAGTAAGTGGTAGTAGGTTAATCAGAATCTGACTTTGAGCCAGGAATTCGGAAAGCTGTTCTTGGCCCACATAACTTTTGACTTGATTAATGTCTTTTGGGGAATTCGACCAACCAGAGACTTGATAGCCCATGTCTGCGAAACGTTCTGCTACGTATCCGCCCATATGCCCCAGTCCCATAATTCCGACCTGAATATGATGGCTATAGCTCTGGCGATACTGCTTCCACAGCTGCTGCTTTTGCTGTTGGATCATGCGGTCAAAATAACGCTGAAAATACAGCACGCCCCAAAGCAAATAATCAAACATGCCCTTTTGGTGATGTGGATCCAGTACCCGGCAAACGGCTTGATCTGGGCGTACAGCATTTAAGTTTAAATGTTCTACCCCAGCAGCAATCGAATGAATCAGGCCAAGCTTTGGTAGCTGCTGCACTTTTTCCAGATCTGGAAACCAGGCAGCAACCGTGGTTGCCTGTTCAGCTTCAGGGCTGTCAACTGTACAGAAACTACCAGCTGGCGCATATTTTTGAAAAGACTTGACCAGAATGGCTTCAATATTTGGTACAGAACTGGAAATAACAATCATGATGCATACTCCGTATATTGATGCTCAATCAGGGACAAAGCGGCCTGCCAGGCACGCTGTAAAATCGGTTCAATGAGAGGACTGGCGAACTGTTTGGCTGTTTTAATTCGGACTTCTTCAGCTGGATAATGCAACTCGGCACCGCCGCTTAAGGCCTTCACCTGTGCCTGACAGGCGCGTTCCAGGAAATAGATTTCATGAAAAGCCCGCGCAATGGTTTCCCCAGCTGTTAATAGCCCGTGATTGCGTAAAATCATGGCACGATGGTCGCCCAAGTCCTGAATCAAGCGTTCTTGTTCGTCAGTTGAAAGCGCAACGCCTTCATATTCGTGATAGGCCACATGCTGATAAAATTTCATGGCATGCTGGGAAATTGGGAGAAGGCCGTGTTTCTGCGCAGAAACAGCAATTCCATCCGCGGTATGCGTATGAATGACACAGTTCAGATGAGGATGCGCGTCATGAATTGCAGAATGAATCACAAAGCCAGCCATATTGACTGGCTTGTCTTGTTCATAGCTTTCTACCACCTGCCCTTCATGATTAATCTTCACCAGCGTTGAGGCACGCATTTTTTCAAATGCGACCCCATATTGATTAATCAGAAAGCAATCTGGCTGATCTGGAACTCTTAGGCTGATATGAGTATCAATCAAGTCAGTCATCCGATAATGCGCAATAATGCGATAAAGCGCAGCCAGTTCACAGCGTGCCTGCCATTCAGCAGCTGTAACGAGATTTTTTATTGTCATCATTCCATCCTGGAAAAATATAGCATTTCGATCACTATCTGTTATATCATAATTTTAGAAAAACAGAATATTATTTCATAAAGCGAAATATTTTATTAAAGGGAAGTTATATGACTACAGCTCAAATGAATGGACTTGAATATCTAACTGCAATTAAAAATGGCGAATTGCCTGGTTCAGCGATGGGACAACTGATTCCCATGAAACTCAGTGTCGTCCGTGAAAACTACGTGGAATATGAAGTTTATCCAGATGAACGTCATTTCAACCTACAAGGTGGCATTCATGGTGGATTTTGCGCTACTGTTCTGGACAGCGTAACAGGTGCAGCGGTTCATACCACAGTTGATGCTGGTGTCAGTTTTTCTACTATTGACTTGAATGTCAAAATGCTCAAAGCCATGAAAAATGGCGAAACTTATACTGCCATTGGTGAAGTGATCCGCATTGGTCGTAATGTGTTGACTTCAGAAGGCCGAATTGTAGATAAAGACGGTAAACTTTATGCTTTCGGTTCAGCAACTTTATTGGTTACTGGCCGTAAATAATCCTTACGCTGATTTAAACAATCCCTGCATTTGCAGGGATTTGTATTTCTATATAAATAGCCCAATAAAAAATGCCATGCATATCATCTATACATGGCATTAATACGATAACTAAAGCTGTTATGCAGCTTCAGGGTTTTCAATCACCATCGCCAGGCCTTGACCCAGACCGATACACAGGCTGATCACGGCATATTTTTTACCAGTACGCTGTAATTGACGCGCAACAGTTAAAGCCAAACGCGCACCTGAACAGCCTAGTGGATGGCCAATCGCAATGCCACCACCATTTGGGTTGACACGCGGATCATCAAAAGCCACATCCAGACCTTTCAGGCAAGATAACACCTGGCTGGCAAATGCTTCATTGATCTCGATAATGTCCATATCATCTAGCGTCAAACCTGCACGTTTTACAGCTTTTTTGATTGCTTCAATTGGGCCCGCACCCATGATGCGTGGCTCAATGCCAGCGGCTGCAGAAGACAGAATACGAGCTAAAGGTTTTAAGCCATACTGTTCCTGAACTTTTTCACTGCCGATAATCAGTGCTGCAGCGCCGTCATTGATACCTGATGCATTACCTGCAGTCACAACACCACCTTCGAAAAGCGGTTTTAACTTGGATAATGCTTCAAATGTTGAAGATGGACGTGGATGTTCATCTTCAGTCACTAATTTAGGCGGCAATTTACGCCCTTGTGAAACTTCAATCGGAGTAATTTCACCTTCAAAGAAACCTGCTTCTTTTGCAGCTTGATATTTCGCTTGTGATGCAGCAGCAAAAGTATCTGCCTGTTCACGCGTAATGCCAAACTCTTCAGCGACGTTATCACCTGTTTCTGGCATGCTGTGCGCGCCAAACTGGTCGGTAAATTTACGGTTCGGGAAACGTGTACCAATCGTGGTGTCATAGATTTTTGCATCACGTGAATACGCGCTTTCAGCTTTAGCCATTACAAATGGTGCACGCGTCATGCTTTCTACACCACCTGCAATATACAGCTCACCTTCACCTGCGGTAATAGCACGTGCTGAATCAATCACAGCACCCAAGCCTGAAGCACAAAGACGGTTTACCGTTTGACCCGGAGCTGTCACTGGCATACCTGCAAGCAGTGCCGCAAAACGAGCCACGTTACGGCTGTCTTCACCGGCCTGATTGGTGCTACCAAAGATCACATCTTCTACGTCAGCTGCTGGAATACCGGTTTTTTCTAACAGTTTTTTAATAACTGTTGCTGCTAGATCATCTGGACGTACAGTTGCCAGGCTTCCTGCGTGGCGACCGATTGGTGAACGTAAACCATCATAAATATATGCATTTAACATGAGTGTTATTCCTTTAACTTTCTAATTAATGTGTTGTATGAACAAGTGGTAGACCAAGCTGAACACGGCGACGTAACCAAGGACTTGGACGGTAACGCTGGTCACGGGTAATCGCAGTCATGCGATCCAGAATTTTCAGGATTTTTTCAGCTCCCAGCACATCCCCCCACTCAATTGGGCCATATGGATAACCAAGGCCTAACTTCACGGCAACGTTAATGTCTTCTACAGTGGCAACACCTTGCTGGGCAATATCACAGCCAAGATTCACGATCATGGCCAAAGCACGCTGAGCCACAAAGCCGACGCTTTCCTGAATTGTGCTCGCAGTCACACCATCCAGATTGAAAATCGATTGTGCTGCGGTTACCAGTTCAGCTTTGGTCACAAACGTTGGCATTAAAGTACGGTGTTTATTCAGACCGTAAAGCAGATCAATACAGACTACTTGCTGCGGAGACACCTGATAGCGGACTGCGGCTGAAGTTGCATCTTCACCATAAGTCGCAATCAGAATTAAAGCATCTGCTGAAGGTGTTTCAGTCTGCTCGATCTGAATATTGAACTGCTGCAGATATTGCTCAAGCGCCTGACGGTCTTCGCTATATTCTGTACCTAACCAAACCGATGGATATTGATCCAGCTTTTCAACCAAGGTTGGAGCCACATCACCTACTTTGCTCCCTGAGGTATAATCGTAAAAACCTTTACCGGTTTTACGACCTAGCTGTTTAGCAATAAAACGCTGGCGGGTAATCACGCTTGGGCGGTAACGCGCTTCTTCATAATATTGGTGATAGATCGATTCACTCACTGGATGAGATACATCCATCCCGGTCAGATCGCCTAACTCGAATGGCCCCATCTTGAAACCGATCCCGTCACGGTAGATGCGATCAATTTCATAAAATGGAGTGACATTTTCATTCAGAATTGCATAGGCTTCGCTACCAAAGGCACGACCTGCATGGTTAATGATAAATCCTGGAGTGTCTTTAGCTTTTACCGGGCGATGTCCCATCTTGGTCGACAGCTGAGTAAGTGCATCCACAATATCAGCACGGGTATTAAAACCTTCAATGACCTCAACCACTTTCATCAGTGGAACCGGGTTAAAGAAGTGATAACCGGCAACGCGTTCCGGCTGGCTGCAATTGGCAGCAATCGCACTAATGGATAGTGAAGATGTATTGGATGCCAGAATCGCTTCAGGTTTCACAATGCCTTCAAGTTGCTGCATCAGCTTTTGTTTGATTTCCAGATTTTCAATAATCGCTTCAACGATTAAATCGCAATCTTTCAGATCTTCGATCTGATGAGCAATCGATAAATGAGCAAGATCTTCAGCAGCTTTTTCATGGCTGAATTTACCTTTATCAGCCAAGGTATTTAATGTTTTAGCCAGCTTTTCCTGTGCCTGTTCAGCAGCACCCGCTTTGGCATCAAACAACACCACATCATGACCGGACTGAATCGCGATTTGGGCAATGCCCGCACCCATGGTACCTACGCCAATAATACCGATTTTCTGAATTTGAATGCTCATGCTTATCGTCCCTGATAATTTGGTTTACGTTTTTCGATAAAGGCTTGCATACCTTCTTTTTGATCTTCTGAAGAAAACAGCATCTGGAAAGATTTACGTTCCAGCATTAAGCCAGCATTGAGTGGCACATCTTCAGCCAGTAAAGCCACTTCCTTGATTTGTTCAAGCGCGATTGGCGGCATTTTTGCCAGACCTTCAGCCATTTTGATTGCTGTTGCCAGGGTTTCACTGTCTTCCGTTACTTGAGACACCAGGCCAATCTGATAAGCTTCCGGCGCTGGTACCAGACAACCCGTCATAATGATGCGCATCGCATGGAATTTACCCACGGCACGGAATAAACGCTGTGTACCACCAGCACCCGGCATTACCCCTACTTTGACTTCAGGCTGACCGAACTGGGCACTTTTTCCGGCAATAATAATGTCCGCATGCATCGCCAGTTCACAGCCACCACCCAATGCATAACCGTTTACTGCTGCAATCACCGGCTTTGAACACTGCGCAATGGCTTGCCAGTAACGCTCAGTACGACGTTGCATCATCTGGATCGTTTCAGCATTGGCTAATTCTTTAAGGTCAGCGCCTGCAGCGAAATCAGTTTCACCGCCAGTGAGAATAATGGCACGGATATTTTCATCGTCATTCAATTGCAGAAAAGCCGCAGCCAGTTTCTGACGCACTTCTGTATTCAGGGCATTTTTAGCTTCTGGACGATGGATCTTGACCATCGCCACATGTGTCGAGATTTGCTCTACTTGAACTACCTGTTCCATCAAAAATCTCCATTTATTTTGTATAGCGAAATTATATTTTATATAAAACTACGGTTTCTAGACCCATAAATCAAGATTTTTTCTCTCAAAAACTCAAAAAAGTTATTTTTTAATAAAAATTAGAGTAAAAACTCTTGTTCAGTTGGCTATTTTATGATTAATTGATTTCGCAATACGGAATTAATTATTTAATTCGAATTTTGGTTATTCATTTATGTAAATATTAACCACAATACAAAATAAAAAAATTAATTTCCGTCATAAGGATACTACGTTGTTCAGTGATTTTTCACTCAAGGTGAAACGGAAAAATCAGATCCAGCCTGATCGTAACAGGGCGAATGCGCACAGACGCTTAGACCTTAGATGAGGAAAATGCTTTTCCGTGAGGAAGAAAATGGATTTAGCGGTAGCAGAGGAATGCTACTTTAATATATAGAGGATATAAGAATGACAAGCGATACCATCGTAGCTGAGGAAACTAAAACGGGGGTCTCCTCCGACGACACCGTTAAGCAGGCACCTAAACGCCTGTGGATGACGGCCTTTGTCTTCGCTTTTTTGATTTTACTATGTGACGGTGCAGACATTGGTATTCTGGCTTTCAGCTTGACCAGTTTGAAAGCAGAATGGGGGCTAACTTCTGTACAGGCCGGTGCCTTGGGAAGTTATTCTCTTTTGGGTATGGGGATCGGTGGCTTTATTGGCGGATGGGCCTGTGACAAATTCGGTCGCGTACGTGTCATCGTATTGGCCACTATTTCCTTCTCGATTTTGTCTGCCTATTCAGGTTTTGCCCAGTCTTATCAAGAGTTTGCGATTTTACGCACCCTTTCGTGCTTAGGTTTAGGCTGTTTATATATTGCCTGTAATACCCTGATGTCAGAATACGTACCGACCAAATACCGTACTACAGTATTGGCAACATTAATGACTGGTTTCACTTTAGGTTCATTGGTGATTACCATGGTTTCTGGCTGGATTATTCCCGAATTCGGCTGGCGTATGCTGTACTGGGTGACAATTGCCCCATTAGCTTTGGGTATTTTGATGCACTTTATGGTACCAGAGCCAGAGTCATGGAAACGTGTCCGTGAAATGAAAAGAACTGGTCAGATCGTGGATAATGATGCCAAAAAAGGCAATCCATATATCACCATTCTTAAAGATAAGACCCATGGCAAGATGTTCATCTTATGGTCTTTCAGCTCTGGTTTCCTGCTATTCGGTTATTTCGGTGTAAGTAACTGGTTACCAAGTTATCTTGAAGCTGAATTGGGCATTAAATTCAAGGAAATGGCGTTATACATGGTAGGTACCTTTATCACCATGATGTTTGCCAAAATCATTGCAGGTTATGTGGCTGATAAAATTGGTCGCCGTATTGTGTTTGCTTTCGGCACCATGGGAACAGCGCTGTTTATTCCTGTCGTGGTGTATATGCACAATGCCGATAACATTGGTGTGCTGATGCTGATCTTCGGCTTCCTGTACGGTATTCCATA
Source organism: Acinetobacter sp. YH12137 (assembly GCF_013418535.1). Taxonomy (NCBI): domain Bacteria; kingdom Pseudomonadati; phylum Pseudomonadota; class Gammaproteobacteria; order Moraxellales; family Moraxellaceae; genus Acinetobacter; species Acinetobacter sp. YH12137. The sequence goes on from NZ_VPBW01000043.1 coordinate 17,171, forward strand.
TGCGATTAATGCAACCTATCTCACTGAAAGTTTCCCAACTGGGGTTCGTGGTACAGCAGTCGGTGGTGCATTCAATATCGGTCGTATCGGTGCAATCTTCGCTCCAATTACCATTGGTTATCTTGCGATGAATGGTTCGATCGGTACGGGTCTATTGGTGATGGGTGCAGCTTACTTCCTATGCGGTTTGATTCCTGCCCTGTTTATTAAAGACCGTTTATACGATCCACAAAAAGCAGAATAAATTTTTAACTCTGGAGAGTTGTAAATAAACAGCTCTCGAGAATCCAAATTTTATGACTTTAATATCGAATCCATATGCTTTGACCTGAACAGGATGTTTCTGGGTTGAACGAGACTCGTATTCATCATTTAAAAGTCAGCATCTCTGCATTTAGCAATTAGAGCAACGATAAGGAAAGATTTTCCTTCTTAGATATCAGAAAATTTCTTTAGGGATTAAGAAATGAAAAAATTAGTTTTAGCGACATTATGTGGTATTGCTTCAGCACAGGCATTTTCAGCAGAAGCGTCTGAAGACCGGATGCAGTTTTTAGAATCACAGTTAAAGCAAATCCAGGCCGAATTGGAACAGCAAAAAGCAGCACAACTTGCGTTAAAGAACCAGCAAGAAGAAGCCAAAGCACAAGACTCTAAAACTTTGAGTTCAATGGTAGACAATGTCGATGTCTATGGATTGATTCGCTTTGATGGCGCAGTCGATTTCAAAAGTACCACTGAAGCTCGTGGCCGTACCATTAACCAGATTAATAAAGTGCCTTTCACTGAACCTGACTCTACCCGTTCAGATTTTACTGCAGCTGCCAGCCGAATTGGTTTCCTGGCGAAAGACTTGGGTGGAAACCCGAATGTTTCTGCACGCTTAGAAGCTGACTTCTGGACCAATAATGGTAAAGGCGATGGTGGATTACGTATTCGTCATGCACATTTAAAATACTATAACTGGACTTTTGGTCAGGCCTGGTCATTGATGTCTACACCGGAAATTAGTACTGAAGCTGTCGATTACAGTTTATTGCTGGGTGGATCAGTCCTACGTACGCCTCAAGTCAGCTATGCTTTCAAACTTGATCCGGAAAATACCTGGAATGTAGGTCTGGAGTATATGGCCGGTGGTGATCGCTCTTCTGCCTTGCCTGCTTTAACCACTAAATATGTTCATCAATCAGGTCCGCTGCATTTATTGGCTCAAGGCTTTGTCAATCAAAAGCAGGCGCAAACAGATACAGGTGATATTGAAAAAGTTGGTTGGGGTGTAGGCCTTGGTGGACGTTATCATCTCAATGATCAAAACTCGATTCAGGGTAACTATTTCCATATGGTCGGCGACCAGCGTATTGCAGCTTTCTTGACTCAAGGTTCAACCACCGACGGTGCTGCCTGGGGTGGAGATTACTCAGTCGATCCAATCAATAATGAACTTCTACTGAATGAGTTTAATAGCTTAAATATCGGCTTTACACATAAATTCACGCCGAAACTACGTAGTAGCATTAATGCTAGCGTTGTTGATTTTGATGATTCCAGCGACTATGCACGCGCGAATCCTGAAACCAATAAACGTTTAACTGACTATGTAGCAAACGTGATTTATTCTCCAGTTCCAAAGGTTAATCTGGGCGCAGAATATCACCACGGTAAGCGTGAAACTTTTGATAATCGAGAAGCGGATGTTTCTCGTGTGAACTTATCAGCGACTTATAGTTTCTAAAGCCTCAGGAGACAAGGATGTCAGCTCAAGGGCAAATTTCAAGAAAGTTTATGTTTATGATGGCTATGACCTGCGCACTTTGCGCAGGTTGTAACTATTTTAACCAGCCATTAATTTATTCTATCGCAGAAGATCTGCATATCAGTGTGGCCGAGTCTGGCTGGACTGTCGTTTTAACCCAGATTGGTTATGCCACTGGGTTATTTTTGTTTGTACCTCTAGGCGATTTATTTGAAAAACGTCTCTATATTTGCAGCCTCATGCTATGTACCGGACTGGCACTGATCGGACTTTCTGCCAGTACTAATCTGCATATGCTCTATGGTTTTACCCTACTCGCCTCTTTTTGTTCGATTACCACTCAGATTCTGATTCCTTTTGCCGCTAACCTGTCTCAACGAGAAAAAAGTGCTGAAGTGGTCGGCCTGCTGATGAGTGGTGTTCTAGTCGGTATTCTATTTGCCCGAACTGTATCAGGACTGATTTCTACCTTATGGTCCTGGCATGCCGTTTACCTATTGAGTGGCTGTTCTATTCTCTTGCTCAGCATCGCCATGTGGTATCAGTTACCTAAAGCGAAAAGCCAGCTACAAATGAGCATCTTGCAGATTTATCGCTCACTATTTACCTTTGCCAAAACCGAACCGATGCTGATTCGACGCAGCATCATTGGTGGTTTGGGCTTTGGTATGCTGAGTATTATTTTTACCACCATGACTTTTGTACTGGCGGAAGCCCCCTACCATTTTAATGATTTCCAGATTGGGTTAATGGGCATCGTTGGTATAGTCGGCATCTGGTCATCACAATGGACCGGTAAAATGATTGGTCGACATCGGGAAAAATGGGTCGCACAACTCGCTACCACAGGTTTAATTCTGGCCTGGATTCCCTTGTTTTTTGCGCAAAGCTATTTATGGGTATATATCATTGGATTAATTCCTGCCTATTTTGGGATTTCTTCGCTACATGTTTTAAATCAGAATCTGGTATATCGGATCTCAGTGCAGGCCCGTTCCCGTATTAATGCAATCTATATGACCTGTTATTTTTCAGGTGCTGGAATCGGTGCATTTCTATCGCTAAACCTATGGAAAATGTACGGCTGGTCAGCCTGCGTTGCATTGGGCTTTGTCTTTGCCCTGCTCATCTTTAGTATTAACCGTTACGACCTAAGCCGAGAACGCAATCTGGTCAATATCCAGTCCCAGTCATAATCAATCTAAACTCATACCTTGTGCACTCATAGAATATAAGATTGGGGGCGCAGTACATGACACATTATCTCTGCATTTCTATTTTGAATTCTTTGCTGTGAAATTTAGGACTGCTACCCAGTTTAAAAAGAACTCACTGCTGCCAGCATCATTTTCAAGCCAAGTATTGAATACTTTTTTCACTTAAATAGAGAATGTTCCAAAACCATAATTACTTGGAGATTTATTCTTATTTCATATGGACATTTTTTTCTGATCTAGAGTTAAATGAGACTACATAAAACCGTAGAACATTGCTTATTCATTGAGCGTGAAATATGAAAAATTATAAAAAAAGCCCAATCTGTGACGAACGGGCTTTTTATTATATAGTAAGCCTATGATTTATAAAAATAAATAAAAATACTTCCGTATAACGTGTATTATGTTAATTTTAGATAAACTTACCAATTCAGCTATATACAAGATTTCATAGCCTAAGAAAAGAGAGACCATTAGGTCATTGCTGTCCCACAATTTTTCACAAGAGGAAGCTCAAATGAGCTTCCTCTTGTTTTATGGGTATTTTATCGGGTGAAAATAAAGCTTTTAAAGTTCTTCTTTCAAACAAATTCACTTGAATTATT
>NZ_VPBW01000044.1:0-20195 GCF_013418535.1 Acinetobacter sp. YH12137
AATGGCTTTTATGGCTTCAGCTTTAAATTCTGCGGTGTAAGTCTTCTGTTTCTTGCTCATGGTAAACTCCTAATGAGTATGTATAGTTTACCAAGTTAAACCCTCCTGTTTTTTAAGCACACATCATTTTATATATGTCGTATAAAATGGGTGAAGGCATTAGATATGATGGAGATAGATTTTTTTTAGATATGAATGAATACAAAATGTCATTACTGATTGGTAGTCTTCAAGAGTGTTACTTACTACAACAATGGATTACGGCTGATAAGAAACCAAATTCAAATGAAGAATGGTTAAATGTTTTAATACAGAAAAAATGGTTTGAAGAGAGTCATGCAGGAATTTGATAACAATAAGAATATATGTCCAATGGAACAATTAAAGTTTTTAAAAAATATACAAAAAATTCTCTGTATAGGTGCTTTTACATCAACCTATAAATTTGCATTATTAATGAGTCTTGCACGGTTGTCTGTAGAGCAAGGGGAGATTGGTGGAGAGAGGGTAACTTTAAAATTTATTGATATAGCTGAGAAATTTGTAGAATTGTATTGGCAACAGACTACACCGTATAAATTTATTCAAATTGAAAATGAAGTAAAGAATGGGCTTAGCGATGTACCATTTATTCTTTATCATTTGAAAGAAACAAAGAAGCAGGCAACGATTGTAAGACTCATTACCGAAGTTAGAGAAAGATTTGAAACTTTAGCGGCATTGAAAAATGATAATAAAGAATGGGTTAAACTTTTAAAAAACATTATTGCTCAGATTAAAAAATATCCTATAAAACTGCTTCAAAATGTTGGTAATCAGAACTGTGAATTTATCTACCGAGTAAATGAAATAGACAGAGAATATGTTTATCTCTTACCTAATGTTGGATATTGTTTGCAACAATTTCATGAAATCATTGAAGAACTCTGTATTAAGCGATGGGTTGACTTCTTAAGAGTGAATAAGAATAACCATATTGTTTTTGATGAAGATATTCATGATCTAGAAGCATTTCTATTTTCACCGAACAGATCTTTTTTGAAGGAAATTGGCAAAGTATTGTTGCTTTTACAAGACCAGCAGTGTTTCTATTGTGGTGGAAGAGTCGATTTGGAAAGTATGAGAGTAGATCACTTTATTCCTTGGTCTATGTATTCATCAGATACGATTCATAATTTTGTTGTTACAGATAAATCCTGTAATTCGAAAAAAAGCAATTATTTGGCTTCTTCATATTTTTATAAAAAATGGATGCTAAGAAATCATAAATATGGTCATGAAATAAGTCAAAAACTGGTGAACAACGGTATCAGCAATGATATGCAAAAATCAGAGAATGTAGCTAATTGGGCATACAGATATGCTAGTGAAAATGGGTATGAGTTTTGGAGTCCCTAATCGAAAACTGATAGTAAAAAGTTTGATGAAGCAGTTAGTGGGTAGTAACTGATTAAAATATGCTAGAATGATGAGGTATGTTAAATTTAGTTACATATAAAAATGCAAAAAAATCCTCAGTTCAATTCCTATTCACACGGGAATTACCTTGTACATTGAATGTACAATTTTAAATTGAATTAAAAAATAAAAATATATAAAACAATTAATTATTGTCAAGTTAAGTAGACGCCATCTCCACCAAAATTCTTGTTATAAATCAGCCACTTATGTAAGTGGCTTTTTTATTGGCTACATGTTTATTTTAAGCGTTTACCAAATTCAGTTTAAGATGAAAAAGTTTTTTAATATTAGCTGATTACTTAGGGTATTTAATTAATCATAGTTAAAACTTAATTATTCAAAGGCGAATAATGATTGATAATTGCTGATAGGTTTTATATTAAAGAGATAATTTTTTAAAAACTGGAATAAAACTTAGTTTTCCAGATATGTATTTAAATAGAGAGACTTCCGAGTCGAGATATTTATTAGATTTTATTATTATTGTGAGAGATTTTAAGATAAATTCTTTTCTCTTTCTAAGATTCATCAAAATAGCTTTAAATATGGAACCTTAGAAAATTTTTTATTTTGGAAGTTGGGAAAATATTGACCCCATGAGCAGTTCACCTACAAACGATACTGAATTTAATTTACAGCAAGTTTTGTTGCTAATGAACCATTTAACGAAATGGCTTATTCGCTCCGGGGTGGGCTATACAGAATTTTCTGCCGCTTTAAAGCCTATCTTTTATTTGCAAGCCGTGAATGAACTGGAAACTCTTGAGAAAAAAGCCACTATATCTGCAATCAGCTTATTGTCAGGATTGCACCGTAAAGATATCACTACTTTCAAACAAGCAATTGAAGATGGCTACTTAATTACTGATACCGGCAAAACGGAAGCATTGAATATTCCTGGCCGAGTAGTCGGGATATGGGTAGCAGAAGAGTGGTCAGAACAGCTGCCTTTTCATAATCCAGATCAAGATTCATTTGTAAAATTAGTCCATAGGGTTTCAAAGGAAATGCATCCCAGATCGGTGCTAAATGAATTGGTCCGTCTTGGAATTGTCAGGCAGGAAAAAAAACAAGTCATTTTAGAAAAAAGAAGTTTTATTCCGGATCAATCTTCGCAAGATATACGCAAGCTATTGACCGATAATTTGCAAAGCCATATGCAGGCGGGTTTACATAATATTTTTTGTCCGGAACAAACGAGCTTTTTAGAAGAGAGTATACGAGCAGATGAACTGACGAGCGAATCAGTTGAAATTCTTAAAAAGCATTCACTCGAATTATGGGAAAAGTATTCTGAAGATTTATTCAAACTGGCTTTAGAACGTAGTGAATTGGATGAAGGAAAATCTGATGCGAATCAGACATTTTGTTTAGGGATATATCAAAGTGATACATAAAAAAAGAATTTTATTGTCTATTGTCTGCGCGACGTTGTTAGCTGGTTGTGGAGAAGAGTTTTCAGCAGGTGTCGTAAAAGGTGGAACTGGAACCGGAGGAAAACCGCCTTCTGGAGTGGATATTGTGGTTGAGAGAGTTCCTTTAAAGGATTCTTACTCAATTTGGCTGTCAAAACCAAAAACAGATGATTGTCAGGGGGTTAAGCGTACTCTTCAATTTTTAGATCCGATTACTTTAGAAGTGATAGAAGAAAATCAGTCACTTGAAGTTACACCATCTGATGAAGTTGTGAATCAGCTTGTTTTACAGGTCCGTTGGGAAAATCAATCAGAGCAGCCTAAAACAATCCTGCATCCATCATGTCACTTTTTAGTCGAGTTACAGGAACTTGGGGATAAGGTGCCTGTGAAAGCCTTGAATTGTGATCTGGAAGAAATAACGACTTTAGAAAAAAATAAGGTTTATGTTCATCAGCAGATGTATCAGTTTGACTACACATCGAAAGGCGTACTGAAACATAGCATGAGCACACAATTTTTACCTCTAGAAGCAAGTGGCCAAGATTGTGAAGACTTATCTATTCCTTATGAAATCCAGAATATCGAAAAGTAGTTCATATTGATAAATAGTAAAAAAGGCTTTCATAGGAAATGATGAAAGCCTTACAAATCCGATATGCAAAAAAAACCACACGGATCGTGTGGTGGCATAATCATGCATGCCTCAAAGGAAAGAAGGGACAGTGCTTGAAAAAATTAAAATAAGAATTGATGAAAATTAAAAACGATAACCTATACCCACATAGGAAATTAGCGGATCGACATCAATTTTGGTAGAGGCCTGAATCAGTTTCTCGCCCGTATTTTTATTGGTCACCGTGATATCGGTCTTATTATTTAATTTTGCATAAGACACCGACGCAGTGGCATACCAGCTAGAGTTCAAATCATAGTTAAAACCTAAGGAGACAATAGGTGCAATAGCATCATCTGCGGTGGTTTTTACCCGGATATCTCCACTTGAAACTTTACCTTCGAGTGCTGCTCCTGCTTCACCATCATAAATATTTTGAATCATGTGGCCAGCTGCAATCAGATCATTTTTAACGCCGCCATTTAATTTAATATCAGTGTAATGAGTAAACATGACACCGGCACCGATATAAGGTCGGAACTTGTTAACACCCGGTTTGCCAAAGTGATAAATCGCCTCAAGTGCAGGTGTCCAAGCACGTGCAGAAGCAGCAGTATCATATTTATCTAAGTCAGTAATGAGAATATCATTTTTCAAATATAAGTTCTGGTTTGGCGCGATAGGATGACCTACTGCTGAAAATGGTGCGTAGACTTGTCCTTTACCTTTTAAATCGACCTTTGGTGGAATGCCTCCAATCATTTGCAGAGAAACATTTTCATTCACATAGTAGTCCAGCATTAAGCCCAAAGTATCAATATCTTCGACTTCTATACCCGCATTTGAGTTCCAGTTTGATAAGCCAGAAATCTCAGCCGTACCGGTTAAACTGATTAATGCATCTCTTAATTTTTCAGGATCATCCCCGAATTCGTTATAAAAACCATCACGCATCCAGTCAAACATTGATGGATAATTCAAAAATGGTCTGGTGATTGTCCCAATTAGACCTTGTTCAGCTGGTGTTAAATCAGTCTTGTTGTAATCAATATTTGATCGGATGGTATCACCTGTAATATCTCCTACTCGAGCAGATCTTCCTTCTTCCACGCCAGTTTTAATTCGCATCGGATTGGCATTTCCTTGTGATTTGATATGTAACCATCCGGCAGATACAGAGAATCTTTTAAATTCTGCATAACTCATTTGTGTAGTAGCAATAAGAGCGGCTACGACCAGTCCTTTACTCAAATTGTTCGATGTTTTCATTTTCATTTCCTATTTTTTTAATGATGGCTAACTGCTGCGCCACTATAATTTTTTTTGAATAGAAAAACCTTAAAAAAATTTACGAAACAGTTACATAGAGGAATTTTTAATTATTTTTAAATATTATTTAATGTGATTATATTTTAAACATATAGTTGATATATATTTAAATAAAATAATTTTTAGATAAATTTATTGATATAAATAAAGACTTAAAAATTTTCGCATTTTTTATAGTTGTTACTGAGTAAAATTCCTTAAATAGAGTAAATTGATTAAAATATAATCAGAAAAGATTTAAAAATCCTTACTTGTTTCAAGATTATTCATGTTATTTCATAGCCAAAAAATTTTACGGAAGAATGTGAAAAATTGATTTTTAGAGGAAGTGAGATCTTAAAATTTAGATGAATAATTATTTAATTGAAGCATTTGAGTTGATGAAATTTTAGTCTTTCTGATTGAGAGATGAATGGATTTTTTGAATTCGATAGAAGGTAGTTTTTAAAAGTTCATTCAGATCTTTTTCTCAGGGTTGGGTAAAGATGTAAACGTTTTTTGTTCGTGTTTATGAGAAAACTACGTCAACGTTATAATCTAAGTTATAAGATGGCAAACCAATCGCTTAATAAACAGAGTCGAATTTATGAAAGCAGCTTTACGAGGTCAAACACCAGGTTTAGATCAAATAGAATTGGCAGATATTAACGATCCTGGAAAGCCCGGTCATGGAGAGATTAGAGTTCGAATTCTCAGTAACTCACTTAATTTCCATGATTATAACGTCGCAATTGGAGTTCTTCCTGCAGAATCAGGTCGACTGTTGATGGCCGATGGCGCGGGGTTGTTGAAGAAATTGGCGAAGGGGTGACTGAGTTTGCTGTTGGAGATCATGTCGTTTCCCTATTTTTCCCTAACTGGGTGAAAGCTGAGTGTCCGCAAGCTGATTTTAGTTATACGCCAGGTGATGGAATTGATGGCTATGCAACTTCATATGTAGTGCGACCAGAAAACTGGTTTACTCATGCTCCCAAAGGCTGGACTCATCATGAAGCAGCAACCCTACCAACGGCTGGATTAACCGCATGGCGTGCACTGGTGGTGGAAGGAAAAATCAAAGCTGGAGACGATGTGCTAATCCTTGGAACAGGTGGTGTTTCAATATTTGCACTTCAATTTGCCCTGAAGATGGGTGCAAGGGTGTGGGCAACGACTTCATCAAATGAAAAAGCGAAATGGCTTCTCGAACAGGGCGTTGCTGGTGTTGTAAATTACCGCGAAGAAGAAAACTGGGGTGAGAAAATCTTTGAGATGACAGGCAACCGGGGCGTTGATCATGTTGTTGAAATTGGCGGACCGGGTACGCTGGCTCAATCCATCGCAGCTTCTCGTATAGGCGGACACATTACCTTGATTGGCGTGTTTACCGGGATCAGTGGAGATGTACCCACAGCGGCAATTATGGTGAAACAGCTGACCATTAAAGGCGTGACGGTAGGAAACCGTTCTGAACAGCAGGATATGATCAGAGCCCTAGAAGCAACAGATATTCATCCAATGATTGATAAAGTGTTCCCGCTAGAAGAGATTCAGGCAGCTTTTGAATATCAACGTGATGGCAAACATATTGGTAAAATTTGTTTGGATGTATGATGATTTAAAGTTGATGGGCTTCGGAATTTACTTCTACCATTACCTAAATTAAAAATAGCCTTAAATCGAATAGATCTAAGGCTATTTTTTTTGTCTAGGATAATAAAGATAAAAGCTCGTACCAGATTCATATTATCTTAAGTAATAAGTAAACAGAGATCGTTAAAAGTGACCAACTATTAATTAGGCAGCCTCAAGCCTATCTGTAATGAGCTCAACCCCAGTTGCAGCTTTAATCTGCTCCAGCGTGACATCTTGAGCGAGTTCTATCAGAAACATTCCGCGTGAAGTAATATCCATAACGCCGAGATCCGTAATGATACGATTGACGACACCTTTACCGGTCAACGGCAGGGTACATTGAGGAACAATTTTCGGTGAACCGTCTTTCGCCGTATGCTCCATTAGAACGACAACTTTCTGCACGCCTGCTACCAGATCCATGGCACCGCCCATACCTTTGACTTTCTTGCCCGGAATCATCCAGTTGGCCAGATCACCTGTTTCAGAGACTTCCATCGCACCTAAAATCGCAATATTCACGTGGCCCCCGCGAATCATGGCAAAGGATTCAGCACTTGAGAAGAAGGCAGCACCTTTGCGGGCAGTGACTGTCTGTTTACCGGCATTAATCAGGTCTGCATCAACTGTTTCTGCAGTCGGGAATTCATCAATGCCTAAGAGGCCATTTTCAGACTGGAGCCAGACGTTGATATTGTCCGGAATATGGTTGGCCACCAGTGTTGGCAAACCGATACCAAGATTGACATAGAACCCATCTTCAAGTTCCTGTGCCGCACGCTGAGCCATTTCATTTCGAGTCCAGGCCATGATTATGCTCCTGCCTTTAAGGTCATCTGTTCAATTCGCTTTTCCGGTGCAGCATTAACGATGATTCGATTGACATAAATTCCAGGTAGATGAATATCATCCGGATCAAGTTCACCAATCTCTACAACCTGTTCAACTTCAGCCACAGTGATTTTACCGGCCATCGCACATTCAGGATTGAAATTACGCGCAGTTTTACGGAAGACCAAATTGCCGGCCTTATCCGCTTTATAGGCTTTAACCAATGCCACATCCGCGGTTAATGACTTTTCCAGAATAAACTCTTTACCATCAAATTCACGGACTTCTTTGCCTTCGGCAACCAATGTGCCAACACCTGTTTGAGTGTAGAAAGCAGGAATTCCAGCACCGCCAGCACGTAATTTTTCAGCCAGTGTGCCTTGAGGTGTCAGCTCTACTTCCAGTTCACCATTCAGATATTGGCGCTCAAATTCCTTGTTCTCACCGACATAAGAAGAAATCATTTTTTTGATCTGTTTAGTTTGCAGCAATTTGCCCAAACCAAAATCATCCACACCGGCATTATTGGAAATACAGGTCAGGCCAATCACACCAGTATTTTTTAAAGCTTCAATGAGTGCTTCAGGAATACCGCATAAACCAAATCCGCCAACGGCGAGCGTTTGATGATCTGCCACGATATCCGCTAAAGCTTCCTGAGCATTGGCAATGACTTTATTCATCAGAAATCCTTTTCTTAAAATTCAAGCGTCCATCTTGGCTTCACGAGCGCTATGGTCTAATTCATCCGCATGCAGGAAGTGGGTATGTGAAGGCGCGCGTTTGGTTTTGCTCCATTGTTCCAGCATGTCATACTTCATTTCTTCGGTAATCATGGCAATTTTCTGAGGTGCTTTTTCATCATCATAAGCCAGTTCCAGACGGTGACCATTTGGATCAAAGAAGTAAATCGAATGGAAAATGCCGTGATTGGTAATGCCCAGTACATCTACGCCATTGGCTTCCAGATGCTCTTTGGCCTGAACCAGTGCCTGACGATCCTTCACTTTTAAGGCAATGTGCTGCACCCATTTCGGGGTATTTTCATCGCGGCCCATTTCCGGTTGGGTGGGCAGTTCAAAGAAGGCCAGTACATTGCCATTACCAGCATCTAAAAACAGGTGCATATATGGGTCAAAAGCCTTGGTAGACGGGACATGATCCTCAGCAAAAGCCAGGATAAAGTCCATGTTCAGGTTTTTTTTGTACCATTCTACGGTTTCTTTGGCATCTTTACAGCGGTAGGCGACATGGTGAATTTTTTCAATTTGAATGGTCATGCTTATATCCTTATATGTTCTTATGCTGCATCAGGCTGTGCTTCAGGTGCAGCTTTTTGAAATGCGTCTAGTGAGTTGCAATGAGCATAAATCGATTCAATTTTCGGGAAATCCGAAAGATCGATGTTGAAACGTTTGGCGTTATATACTTGTGGAATCAAACAGCAATCTGCAAGGCTCGGTTGATCTCCAAAACAGAATTGGCCATTTGAATGTGTTAATTGAGCTTCAAGCGCTTTTAAGCCGGTGATGACCCAGTGTCTGTACCATTCGGTTTTTTGTTCATCGCTGGCATTCAGGGTTTTACTGAGGTACTGAAGTACACGCAGGTTGTTGAGTGGATGAATGTCACAGGCAATATTCAGACTAAAGGCCCGAATCAGCGCACGCTGTTGCAAATCCTTAGGCAACAGGGGAGGTTCTGGAAATTTTTCTTCCAGATATTCAATCATGCTGAGCGACTGGGTCAGTGTGAAATCATCTTCAATCAACGCTGGTACCAGCTCTCCTGGATTGACCCGACGAAACATTTCACTATGCTGTTCGCCACCGTTGTTCACCAGATGAACCGGGATATGTTTTGCTTCGAGTCCTTTCAGGTTGAGCGCAATACGAACCCGGTAAGCGGCTGAACTACGAAAATAGGTATACAGTTGCATGGTCATGATTTCACCCCGGCTTATTCAGTAAAACCGAAGTTAATCGCTGGCAAGATTTTGCCAATCACAGTACCGAAACCGATACGCAGGCCATCTTTTTCACAATGACCTTTCATGATTACGGTGTCGCCGTCTTGAATGAAGGTACGCTGTTCACCATTCGATAAAGTCAGTGGTTTGGTGGCATTCCAGGTAATTTCCAGTAATGAACCATAAGAATTAGGCGTAGGGCCTGAAATCGTACCTGAACCCATCAGATCACCGACCTGAACATTACAGCCGGCAATGGTGTGATGAGCCAGTTGCTGTGCCATCGACCAGTACATATATTTGAAATTGGTTTCGCAGATGACATCAGCCTGGTCTGAATTTTCAGGCTGAATTTCCACAGACAGATTGATGTCATAGCTGTTACTGCTGTTATCTTCACGTAGGTAAGCCAGCGGTTTTGGCTCCTGAGCAGGTGAACTGGTTTTAAACGGTTCAAGCGCTTCCATGGTCACGATCCATGGCGAGATCGAAGAGGCAAAAGTCTTGGCGTTAAATGGACCTAGCGGTACATATTCCCATTGTTGCAAGTCACGTGCAGACCAATCATTGAACAGCACCATGCCAAAAATATGATTCCAGGCATTTTCAATCGCAATGGGCTCGCCTAAGTTATTTGGCTTGCCGATGATAAAGCCGGTTTCCAGTTCGAAGTCGAGCTTGCGACATGCTGAAAATACTGGACGATCAGAATCCGGTAATTTGATCTGTCCAGATGGACGCACGATTTCTGTCCCGCTAACAATCACGGAGCTGGCACGGCCGTTATAACCGACTGGAAGTTCTGACCAGTTTGCTAACAATGCATTTTTCGGATCACGGAACATACAGCCGACATTAGTGGCATGTTCTTTGGATGAATAGAAATCGGTATAGCCTGGGATATGCACCGGTAGATGCATTTTGACATCTGACTGTTTCAAGAAAACCAGATCACGTAGCTCTTTGTTGTCACGCAATTCAGCATGATCGGCTGAGAGTAACTTTTGTAATTCCGTACGTACTTTAGACCAGTTGGCTTTACCCGACTCAATAAAACTATTCAAAGTTGGCTGATTAAAAAATTGCTGATCTTGTTCCAGCTTTAAATAACCCTTTGCTTCCAATGCTGCTAGATCAACCACCCATTCTCCAAGTGCCACCCCAGCACGTGGTTGGGTGTTTTGCTCATTACTGAAAATACCATAAGGCAAGTTTTCTAAAGGGAAATCTGAATCAGGAGCGATGTCGATAAATGACTTTAAACGCGTCGTCATAAATATGAATCCTTTCCGTGGAAAATTTAAGTTCTATACAGAATCATACTTATATTTTTAAATTACGCAATAAATAATTTGATTATGTATAATGTAAATTTGTTAATATGCGGCTATGATCTGAATCTGGAATCAGATTTGGCCGAACAAGATTTTTGATTTCGGTAGTACAATGGTTTTATAGAGCCATGAAAATTAATGCGTATATGCAGGATGAAACGATGAGCGTTGAGGAAGAAAAATTACAGGGAGGAGTGCAGTCTCTAGAAGTAGGATTAACTGTACTCGATGCATTGACTGAACATAATGCACCGATGATGTTAAAAGAGCTGTCAGAAGTCCTGTCTATGCATCCTGCAAAAGTGCATCGCTATGTGGTGAGCTTGATACGTAAAGGGTATGCCCAGCAGCTCAGTGACGGGCGATATAGCCTGGGTGAGCGTGCTCACGCATTTGGCGTTAATGCCTTAAAGCGTACCGATATGCTGGAATTAACCCAAAAATATATTACGCAGATTCAGCAGCATTTAAATTGCAGTATTCATGTCAGCAAATGGTTCGCCGATGGTGCTGTCGTGGTTCAGTCGCTTGAATCCAACCATGTATTTAATATTATTACCCGGGTCGGCTCGCGTATGCCTCTATTGAAGTCGGCAACGGGTCGCTTGCATGCCTGCCTCCAGCCAGAACACATCATCAAGCCTTTGCTGGAAAAAGAGTGGGCGAATAGCGCTAAAGCAGATCAATATCCTGCGAACTGGGAAGAATTCTTGCAACTTAAAGAGAAAATCCTGCAACAGGGCTATGCTTCAGTAACCGGTGATATGATGGCAGGCATCCATGCGGTGGCGATTCCGGTATATAACTTCAGCCGACAGCTTGATCATGTTATTACCTGTATTGGCACCGAAGACCAGTTGCCAGCAGACCAGATGCAACAGGCTATTGATTATCTGCTCGGGATTCAGCAACAGATTGATGCCTTGTTTAATCCACAAGTGGCTGTCTAACACTTTATTTTACATATAATTTATAGTCATTACATAGGTCCAGACCTGATTGAGGTACTGGATCTTTTTTATATCTAACTTTTGATCGTTAGAGAGAAATTAAAAAGGTGGCTTAATTATGAAAACTAGAATTCTTATTTTAATGGATACGAAAGAGAAGAGTTGAACAGAGACTCTTACCTCTTAGATGCTTTAGAGTTTGTATAACAGCCTTTATGTTAAATAGGTGGGGTGAGACATCAAGTTTAATCATAAAGTGCATGATTATAATCAACTCCTAGACCTAACCTCGATAAGTTATTTATTGTTTCTGATCCAAATGAAATGATGTCTTCATGCTGAATATAATTATCATAGCTACAAATTAAGCGAGAGCCATTAGGTATGAAAAAATCCTTAACCTTTTCTAATGTAGAGAATTGATTTAAGTAGTTATTTATAAACTTATTTTGTAATAAAAATATATGAAATGGCTCAGAAAATTCGTCATATTGATTAATATTTTTCGGATCCTTAATAACCTCTTTCCAGTCTTTGCTTCCAAGGAGGTAATAATGGCAGGGAATAATATCTAAGTCTTTATAATAAGGGCCCACTCTTTTAGGAAGATTTCCTCCAGACATTTCAAAGTTGATATTGTTATTAATTAGTGCTTTTTTAAACAACTCTTTTTGTCGATATTCAATCCCTATACAGATATGAAGTGTTCTAAGCATAAAATTCCCCTAAGAAAAAGTGGATACTTAGCTCCTATAAAAGACTATAGTAGCTGAATCAATTCTTAATGCCCCGGAACATAAATTTATTAATACTTATGAAGTCTTTCTAAAATTAACATAATACACGTTATACGAAAAATATTTAAATTTATCTTTTATAAATCATTATCTTACTGTATGAGAAAAAATCCGATCATCACAGATCGGACTTTTTTTATGATTTTTCATATTTAACGCTTAATAAAGAAGCAATGTTCCACAATTTTATGTGGTTTCATTTAATCCTAGTGCAGAACAAAATGTCCAGATGAAATAAGAATAGATATCCCAGTATTATTGATTTTGCTTACGAACATAACCTAACTCTATTTTTATTTAAAAAGATCAAATCACCATTCATAAAAAAGCCTTCGAGCACTCAAGCTAGAAGGCATTTAAAAACTTAATTATTTCTAAGCGATCAGTGGTTCAGCTTCATTCTGCATTTTGATCACCGCAGCCATCGACTCGGCAACATAATCAATATTGCTGAGGTTCAGGCCAGCCGTACACATGCGGCCACTACGAACTAGATAAATACCGTAATGCTGTTTTAACAGATCGACCTGTTCAGCAGTTAAGCCGGTATAGCTAAACATACCTTGTTGCTGGGTCAGGTAGCTGAAATCAAGTTCTGGCAATGCCTGAGATAGTTTTTCTTTGAGTAGGCCTCGCATACGTAAAATACGCTGGCGCATTTCTTCAACTTCAGTCTGCCATTGCTGAAACAGTTCAGGATTATTTAACACCTGGCTGACCAATAGGGCACCATTGGCCGCTGGACTCGAATAAATCCGGCGAACTGTAGCTTTTAACTGGCCTAAAACATTTTGTGCGCTTGTAGAGTCATCACAGACAAAACTTAAGCTACCAATCCGTTCTCCATATAAAGAGAAGATTTTGGAAAATGAATGGCTGACGATAAAATTCATACCAGCTTGATCAAGTGCACGAATGGCATAGGCATCTTGTTCCAGACCCTGACCAAAACCTTGATAAGCCATATCCAAGAACGGAATTAAGGATTGCGCTTTTAATACTTCAATGACCTGATCCCATTCATGTGGCTGTAAGTCTGCCCCGGTCGGGTTATGACAGCAAGGATGCAGTAACACAATACTTTGAGCGGGCAGCTGTTTTAAGCAATCCAGCATCGCCGGTACATTAACGGCATTGGTTTCTGCATCATAATAAGGATAGAAATGGGTTTGAATACCAGCGCCGTTAAAGATCGCAATATGGTTTTCCCAAGTCGGCTGGCTCACCCATATTTCAGATTCTGGAAAATATTTCTTTAAAAAGTCAGCGCCGACTTTTAGTGCACCTGAGCCACCCAAAGTCTGAATCGTGACCACACGACCTTGCTCGCGGGCAGGGCTGGAGGTTCCAAAAATTAATTCCTGTGCAGCCTGGTTAAAGCTGTTCAGACCATCCATCGGCAAATAAACACGGACTTTATTATAGTCAGGGGTCAGGTAAGTATAGGCTTTTTGCACTGAGTCTAGTTGCGGCACAATATTGTCTTCGTTGTAATATAGGCCGATGCTTAAGTTGACTTTGTTACTACGCTGATCTTTGTTGAATTCTTCCATTAAAGAGAGAATCGGATCGCCGGCATAAGTATCAATATGTTGAAACATGAATCTATCCTAATCTAATCAATATGCGATTACGCTTCTGGTAAGGTGCTAATTTTGCTGTTATCTAAAATAGCAGTCTGAGACTCCTGTTTGCGCTTAAAGAAGTAGGCAACCGAGAGAATACCAATCCAGACCGGAATCATGATGACAGCCACACGCATGTCCGGGGTGCTGCTCATAATTAGCAGAATACCGCCCATAAATGCGATACATAAATAGTTGGTGAATGGATAAGCCACACTTGGAAAATCGGTTTTGGTCTGCATGCGGTTCATGGATGTCTTGAATTTCAAATGAGTATAGGAAATAACAAGCCAGTTAATCACGATGGCAGCAACCACCAGCATCATCAACATGCTAAAGGCTTTTTCCGGCACCAGATAATTTAATAAAACGCACATCAAGGTGAAAAACGCTGAAACCATCACTGCATTCACAGGGATGCCACGCTGATTAATCTTGCTTAAGAACTTCGGTGCATTACCTTGTTGGGCTAAGCCTAACAGCATACGGCTGGTACAGTAGTTAGTACTGTTATATACCGAAACCGCTGCGGTTAACACCACGAAATTCAAAACACCAGCAACTGTTTGACTGCCGAGAGAATCAAAAATCATCACAAATGGGCTACCACCTTGTGCCATCATGTTCCAAGGGTAAAGCGATAAAATCACTACCAGACTCAGGATATAAAATAACAGGACACGGTAGACAATCTGGTTGACTGCTTTAGGTAAGGTCTTTTTCGGGTTATCGGTTTCAGCGGCTGCGATCCCGACCAGTTCAATGCCGCCAAAAGCAAACATGATCATGGCCATCGCCATAATCAGGCCCATGATTCCATTCGGGAAGAAGCCGCCGAGTTGCCATAAATTTTCCAGACTGGACTGACTATGACCGCTACCACTGGCAAGCAGGTAACTGCCGAACGCAATCATGGCAATAATTGCACCGACCTTAATGATCGCTAGCCAGAACTCCATTTCACCGAATAATTTCACGTGAAGGAGATTAATCACATTGATGAAAATGAAGAAGCCGAGGGCAGAGACCCAGGTCGGAATTTCAGGCCACCAGTAATGGATATAAAGGCCGACGGCACTTAATTCGGCCATACATACCAGAATATTTAGCACCCAATAATTCCAGCCAGACATAAATCCGGCAAATTTTCCCCAGTATTTATAAGCAAAATGACTAAAAGAACCGCTCACGGGTTCATGTACAATCATTTCACCGAGCTGGCGCATCATTAGGAAGGCAATCAAGCCTGCAATGGCATAACCTAAAATGACGGAAGGCCCAGCAAGCTTGATTGTTTGTGAAATTCCAAGAAACAGTCCGGTACCAATTGAACCACCGAGTGCGATGAGCTGGATATGCCGGTTACTTAAACCTTTTTTCAGGTTTCCTTGTTCAATATGCTGCATTTTTATTCATCATCCATGTGAGATTAAGCGCTGAACTATGATGTGCTTTATTATTTTTATGCCGTCATCGATGCAGAATCTTAAGTGTTATACGAGCGTATACGTTGAAACAGAGGTAACCATACCGATGCATATGAGACTACATAGACACCGGTATGGTTTTAAAAAGGTCAGGCTTTAGAAATGTCTAAAACACCACGTTTGATCTGATCACGTTCGATTGATTCAAATAAGGCCTTAAAGTTACCTTCACCGAAACCATCATCGTCTTTGCGCTGGATAAACTCAAAGAACACTGGGCCAATCATATTTTCAGAGAAAATCTGTAATAGCAGGCGTTTGTTACCATCTTTGGTATTGCCATCGAGCAGAATGCCGCGTTTTTGCAGCTCATCCGCTGGCTCACCATGATTTGGCAGACGTTCATCCAGCATTTCATAATAAGTGCTTGGCGGTGGCGTCATGAACTTGGTGCCTAAAGCTTTCAGCTTGTCCCAAGTTTCAAGCAGGTCATCACAGATAAAGGCAATGTGCTGAATGCCTTCTCCATTGAATTCGTTCAGGAACTCAGCGATCTGGCCATTACCTTTGTCTGAATCTTCATTCAGTGGAATACGGATCTTGCCATCTGGTGCTGTTAGTGCCTTAGAAGTCAGGCCAGTGTATTCGCCTTTAATATCAAAGTAGCGGATTTCCTGGAAGTTGAAAATCTTTTCATAGAAATCTGCCCAGTACTGCATACGACCTTTATAAACATTATGCGTTAAATGATCGATTTCATTCAGGCCAGTGCCGACTGGACGCGATGGAACATTATCAAAGAAGATAAAATCATTTTGGTAAATGTCACAATCGACCAGGAAGATTGGAGAACTACCGATTCCTTTAATCGCAGGGATGTTAAGCTCCATTGGGCCGATTTTGCTATAAATCGGTTCTGCACCGATTTCAATCGCCTTTTGAAAAGCTTTTGCCGCATTCTTGGTACGGAAGCCCATTGCACAAGCAGAAGGACCGTGCTCTTTATAGAAAAATGCTGCATATGATTCAGGCTGATAATTCAGAATGATATTAATATTGCCCTGGCGCCATAAATAGACATTTTTCGATTTATGCTTCGCCACTTTAGTGAATCCGATTGCTTGGAAAACAGGATCCAACTGACCATCTTCAGATACAAATTCAATAAATTCGAATCCACATAGTTCTAATGGATTGGCTAATTCATTCATACAACATCCTCATTTTTTAGAAGCAATCCTATTGCTCATCTTTTACTGTCTGTTCAGGCTCTACGGAGGTATCACTGCCGTTTTATATTGAGAAGACAAATCCGTTTGCCTGACTTCTTTGACTTGCTGAACTGCATCGATTCCTGATGCACACAAGAAAAAGAAGGAATTTAACTCATCATACTGGATCTTGAATATTATTCAATACGTAATTTAATTACGTAATAAATAATTTCATAAAATATGGGGTTAATTTATAACATAAATTAATGTTATTCATAAAAAATATTTTTTGGATAATTCCAAGATACTAAATCATAGGAAATGTAGTTTTTTGTAAGGAAAATCTATTTTGAATACTCATATCAAAAAGGCTTATGAACACAAGTTTTTGTTATGGAAATTTAAGAAAATGAAATATTAAAAACTTAGCTTCAACTTGTTTTGATATTCAAAAAAAAAGCCCTTAAATAATTAAGAGCTTTAGTCATACAATCCAGTTATATCTAATGGCCATACCGGTTTCAGCATTCAACACTGAAAGGATAGGCATCCTCGAATAGAGATCAAAACAAGCTGAGTGTTTATCTCCTGGCAACGATTTAAACAGGTTTTAAAAGCGATACTTTGCTCCTATCGTGATGTTTAAAGGCAAAGCATATTGAGGAATCGTACCTGAACCTGAAGTATTGATGCTGCCATCCGCCAGATAACTGAGACCCTGATCATAATAAGACTGATCTGTAATATTCTGGGCAATGGCAAATAGCTGTAATTGAGGAGTGGCTTGATAATTCGCACTTAAATCAACCGTTAAGGTCCCCTCATTCAACTGGGTATGCGCGGTGTTATTCCAATACTCGGCAAACTCTCGTAACTGCACATTTAGATGCAGCTGGTCTGTCGCTTGCCAGGATGCACCCCAAGTCGCATTCCAGGTCGGAATCTGTCCGATCTGCTGTCCGGTTGGCGCTACAGCAACGCTTAAATTAGAGCGAGTCAGTTCAGACTTGGTTCTT
Organism: Acinetobacter sp. YH12137; assembly: GCF_013418535.1. Lineage (NCBI taxonomy): Bacteria > Pseudomonadati > Pseudomonadota > Gammaproteobacteria > Moraxellales > Moraxellaceae > Acinetobacter > Acinetobacter sp. YH12137. The sequence continues at coordinate 17,599 of NZ_VPBW01000044.1, forward strand.
GTATAACCCGCATTCAGGCTAATACGATCGTTCACCTGAACATTTGCAATAAGTTCAAATCCTTGCATTTTGGCATCACCAGCATTGACATACTGGCGTAATGTGGCAGCAGCACTCACCCCAGTATCACAGTAATTATTGCCTGCATCACAGTCGGATCGGACCACCGCATAATCAATGTAATCTTTCACTTTATTATAAAAATAGGTGCCAGAAAGCGTTAAAGCATGATCGCTAAAATCAAAACCCAATTCGGCTCCCCGATTGGTTTGGGATTTCAGGTCAGTATTGGGAACTGTGTAATTCGAACCACCGATAAAACTACGGTACATCTGGTTCAGACCGGGTGCAGAGAAGTTTTTATAGGCTGCACCGCGTAGATCAAGTTGATCATTGAAATGATATTTAAAGCCGAGGCGGGGACTAAAGTGATTTTCATCTTGGTCAGCTAGACGATTTTGAATCGGGCTGCCTGCATATTGTCCATAAGTTTCTGCATCCGAGGCTTTCCAGAAATCCTGACGTAAACCCAAAGTAATATCCAGAGGTAAGGTTTCAGGACGATACAAAGCTTGGGCAAAAATACCTGCAAACTGATGCGTTGCTTCTGCAGTGATATTGCCCAAAAAACCGGTACTATTAAAAATATTCAGCGGGTCTTTCACTTCAATTTGGCGATAATCGATACCAAATTTAATATCTTCCAATTGTTTCCATTGGGTATTTGCTGTGATTGATGTACCGAAACTGTCATATTCCGCCTTTTCCTTCTGGCTGATAATCGATGTGCCATTATTTGGAGTTGCCAGACTATAACCTGGAATAGAAGCATTTTGGGTTTGCATGTCATTGGTTTGATACCACGCTAATGTATTCAATTTCCAGTCTGAGCTCAGCTCGGTGAGGCCAGTGGCAGCAATGCGAAACGTATTCCATTTATTTTCAGCATCCCGATATTGCAAGCCTTCTTCTTTAGTTTCGCTTGCAAGTAAGGCGAGTAGATACTCATCCTGCTGATTGGGGCTATAGATGGCTTTAACATTGAGCGTATCCACCTGATTTTCTGTTTTGCTCATGTCTGGATGGCGATATCGTTTCGGTACCTGCCAATAGCCATCAGACTGGCTGCCGTCATAACTCAAGCCGATTTTAAATTTTTCTGACAGTTCCCATCCTTGGCTGGCTCCGTAACTAGCCGTATTAAAACTGCCATAACTTGCATAAATTGCACTGCCTTGTTCTGGCTGACGGGTAACAATATTAATTACGCCGCCCATCGCCATATTGCCCCATAAACTGGTCGCACCACCGCCACGGATCACTTCAATTCGCTCAACCTGTTCTTTAGGAATCTGGGACCAATTGATAGTTCTAAAATAAGGATCATTGGCAGGAATACCATCGACAAGCACCAGATTTAAACCATTGGTGGAGGTGCCAAAACCACGGATGCTGATGAGCTGGCTGGTTGGATGTAATTGGGTTGATAGGCGGGCAGGAGTAAAAACACCGGGAATTTTGTTAATAATTTGGTCAATACTGCTTTGCGGTGCATTCTGAATCTGTTCATGTTCAATGACCGTCGTACTCATGTCCATATCCTGTAAATTACTGCCACGGCTGGCCATCACGGATATAGGCGCTAATTGTTCGAGCTGTTTTGCTGGACTTTCTTCTGCATGAATAAGATTACAAGTCAAAGTTGCGAGTGAAAGTGCGCTGAATTTAAATAAATTATTTTGTGTATTCATTATTATTCCACCTGAATCAGGAAAAAAGGAATGTCGAACCACATACTGAAAGTAAGTAGTTTGAATATTTTTATAAAATAATTAAGACAACAGTTTAGGTCGTGAACTAGAGAGAAAGTGGAGGACCACGATTTTTGAAGAAGGTTAAGTAAAGTTTTTGATAACGCTTGAGACTGGAAACAGCTAAACGATGAGGTGTTTTGCCCAAAATTAATGTCAGTAAGATGAGAAGGCAGGCAAGCCAAACAGGATTAAAATTCTGTCCCAAAACCAGACAGAATTTACAAAAAGTATCTGCGCTATACAGGATTTTTTCTTCTACATTGCGCTGTTCAGCTAATAGGAAAGATTTCTGGATCTGCGGCTGTGTCGCTTTTAATTTAATATGATCAGAATGGGCTTCCGGTGGATTGAAAATAGCAAGTTGCTTGCAGATTCCAGACCCAAGCTCAGGATGTGTTTGCAGAATGGGCGTAATAAAGACAGAAAGCTGCATTAGCCATGCAAAGATGGCGAATATAATAGAAGCTTTCTGAAAGGTTAAACACACAATTCATCCAACCTATATAAAAGGCGTATACATGATTATATAGCGTTTTTTGATTTTAAAAGTGCTAATGGATAGTTGTAGTAATTCAAGATAGATAAATAGAGGTATAGGAGATTATATATTTAAATTAGTATTTATTTTTAAGCAAATTGAATAGTTTTATCTTTAGGAGCCTGTAAATAATTTTGTGTAATTGCTTTTCATCAATTTAAAGGTGATTGCTTAAGCGGTCACCGAATTCAATAATAAAGCGGCTCATGGCTAAACGCCAGTCGCGAATAGGCATATTCCACTTT
>NZ_VPBW01000045.1:0-18906 GCF_013418535.1 Acinetobacter sp. YH12137
TTGAGAAAGTTGGGTGTATTTCTTCATTGTGTGCTTTCCAATTGCGAGTTGAAAAAGTCTAATGATTCTATGAATACACCTAACTTTTTCAACTAACTACAAATGTGTTGCACTTGGGATTTGAATCCACGTGTTTAAAAAATTTACTGAAGGAAATGGTGTTCATTTGGCAGCTGTAAATTAAATATTTTAGAAAGAAAAAAAGGATGACCGAAGCCATCCTTTTTTAAACTGAGTACGACTTATTTTACGCCGTGTACAGCTAGGTAATTTTTGATCACAGTGTTGAACTCATCTGATTTTTCAACTTGAGACCAGTGACCACATTGACTGAAGATGTGTGCATCAGCATTTGGCACGATGTTCAGGATGTCCCAAGTACGAGAAACCGGAATGACCACGTCTTGAGTACCATGAATCAATAATACAGGTACAGTGATGTCTTTCATTTTTTCGAAGTCTAACGGGAATTCGAAACGGTCACGGTCACGTGCGCCCACTACATCCATCAAACGATTTGATGCATAGTCATTTGCAGCAGAAGCAAAACGTACTTTCACCAGTTCGTCGGTGATCAGATCTTTGTTCACCACGAACATAGACAGGGTTTTCTTGATACCTTCTTCAGTTAATACTGGGTTTGCGTGTGCTTTCAGCGCAGCAGTCTGTTTTGCACCGCCAGTACCCATAGACACGATACCTAGAACACGTTCAGGATAATCAAGTGCCATCTGGAATGCCAACCAGCCACCCAGAGAGTTACCCACTAACCAGGTTTTTTCGATACCTAATGCATCTAGAGTACGTACAGCATGATCCACCCATGCACGGATACCATAAGCAGTACCTGGTGCAACCACAGTTTGACCATAACCAATGGTATCGATTGCGATACAACGTGCTTGTTCACCAATTGAAGGTAGGTTTAACCACCAGTTTGCAGCAGCAGATACACCCGTACCTGAACCGTGCAGGAACAGAATAGGCGTACCTTCACCAATTTCATGGTAGTGAGTCAACTCACCTTCTGCAGTTTCAATCCATTTGTCTTCTAAGCCGAAGAAAGGATCTGTTTTATAATCAGGGATTTGAACAGTGCTCATCATGATTCCTCTTACAGTTTCTTGCTTGCGTGTTCCTCGATGACGAGAATTCGACGTCAAGTTGACTCATTAAAAATGATCTTTTTACCGTCTTATATTAACCGCTCTACTGTCTTCAACTGATATAAAATTACGATTGCATACTACAAAAAATATATTATTTAAGTATTTGTTTTAATTAATTATTTTAAATTTAAAACCTTGTTTAATTTAAGGCTTTGATTAAGTTCTTAACTCAAAAAAAAGCAGCCAGACTACTGACTGCCCTTAAAATGCGCTTAACTTAGAATTTATGGGTATAAGTCGTCGCTACGCGGTATTCTTGAAGATCTGGTTTAGTAGGATTAGCAAAATTCACATCGATATACATTGCTTGGATGCCTAATCCTTTTAACTTACCCTCTGGAACAGTGTAATTCGCAATCAAATTTAGCTCATCAGTATTAAAGTTTTGATCACCTGATTGAGCATCATAACCTTTGAAATAAACCGCAGTTGCATTTAAGCCTTTGGCACCCATTTCAGAGAAGTCATAGCCATAAGAAACATTCCATGACTTTTCTTCTGGTGCAGTAAAGGTTGCAACGCCCCAGTTCACCAGATAAGGCTGCGGCACCCAGCCACCGAATGTTGGAAATGCAGTATCACCAAACATTTGCTGATAACCCAGACCTACGGTATGCGCACCATGATTAACTTTTGCCCCTACTGACAATGCCTGATTATCAATATCACCATACAGTTTGTCACCTGAATCTGAGTTATCAAAATAACGCACATGGCTATCTAATTTGGTTTTTTCGCCTAGCGCAGTTTTGTAATTCACACCCAAGTAATGCTGTTGGTAGATGTCTTGAACATCTGCATACCAGTAGCTACCACTAATTTCAGGCGTGAACTGGTGATCTACACCGGCAATCCACATACCATCAGATTCAGGACCTAAGTCATAATGACCTTGTCTACCATCAGGTAAAGTTCTACCTGGAGAAAATAAAGCTAAATCACGGAACTGATTGTCGTAACGATTATTAATTTTATCAATATAAGCCAAAGTCAGTTTGGTATCTTTAATCTCTTTAGATTCTAACCATACACCGCTATAAGTAGTGATGAGCTGACGAGATGGATCAAATACCAGCACTGGAGATACAGGCAATAACTCACCCACTTTCAGCTCAGTCTCAGAAACTTTAGCTTTTAAGGTTGCGCCAACTTTACCAAAATGATCTTTAGATTCTTTACCATCGTGAGGCAACACCCAATCCGGATTTTGATCACGGCCTTTGAGTTTAACTGCATGTTGAACCAGAACATCTGCACCAACCTGCACCCCACCACCAATATCGTGATAGCCTGACTTCGCATCCAAAGTCACACCTTGTGACCAAGAACCCCAATTACGTGAAGAAAAATCATCTTGATACTGACGATCTAGATAAAAGTTTTTAAATTTAAGCTGGACATTACTATCGTCAATAAAATCTGCATTCGCTGCAGTTGTTCCTAAACTTGCTGTTGCAGCAAGCATTGCTATCCATAAGTTTTGACGACGCATGGCTTATTCCTAGTAATCAAATTAAGCTATGCCGCTATCATGCTCAACTCTAGTTTTTTTAAAAATCCGACTACAGTATTAAAATTTTTCTATTAATCTCTATAGATAGAATAAGTATGCTGAAATTTGAAAAAGACTTATATTTATAAACAATTAACTAAAATAAAAAATTAACCAGATAATCAATATAAATCCATGTTTTCTCTTATATAAACAGCCATTATTTTTTTATAATTTAAAAATAACTTTTTATTTATCGTTTTTATGTTTAAGGAAATGTGTTTGATTATTTTCTTAAAATAAATAGTAATAATTAAAATATCTTATTCTATCGTTTTAATATCTTATTCATTTTATTCAAATAAATAAAAAAGCGCCCTTTCGGACGCTTTTTTTAAAATTTAGCTTTTAACTATTAAGCTTGAAGCTCTTTCGCTTTAGACATAGTCAATGCCAAATCTTCAATCATATCTTCCTGACCACCAACGGTGCCACGACGACCTAGCTCAAGCAGAATTTCACGAGCAGATACGCCATATTTTGCTTCAGCACGTTTAGCGAACAATAGGAATGAAGAGTAAACACCTGCATAACCCAGAGTTGCAGCATCACGGTCAGCACGGATCTGATGAGTCATCATTGGAATGATCAGATCTTCTGCAACGTCTTGTACTTTAAACAGGTCAACACCAGTTTCCATTTGCATACGGTTTGCAACCGCAACAAACAGTTCAAGTGGCGTATTACCTGCACCAGCACCCAGACCGGCAGATGCCAAGTCAACACGTGTTGCACCCGCTTGTACAGCAGAAACAGAGTTAGCTACGCCCATACCTAAGTTGTGGTGACCATGGAAACCGATTTCGATATCTGAACCCAAGTTAGCACGTAAGATACCTACACGGTCAGTCACGTCTTGCGGAAGCATATAACCAGCAGAGTCAGTCACATAGATACAGTTAGCACCGTATGACACCATTTTTTGTGCTTCTTCAAGTAATTTTTCAGGTGTTGCCATGTGAGCCATCATCAGGAAGCCCACAGTGTCCATACCCAGTTTACGCGCAGCAGTAATATGCTGTTCAGAAACGTCTGCTTCAGTAGAGTGAGTCGCTACACGAATAGTTGCTACACCTACATCATGTGCCATTTTCAGGTGATCAACCGTACCGATACCAGGAAGTAAAAGTGCAGATACTTTCGCTTGTTTCAGGTTTGGAATCACCGCTTTCAGGTATTCTTCATCAGTTGCAGCTGCGAAACCGTAGTTCACAGAGTTACCGCCAAGGCCGTCACCGTGTGTTACTTCAATCAGCGGTACACCTGCATCATCCAGAGCAGTTGCAATCGCAACCATTTGCTCAGGTGTAGTTTGATGGCGCATGGGATGCATACCATCACGTAAAGTCATATCATTAATAATAATCTTAGACATGAAGGTGCTCCTTAAGCTTCAACTGCATTTAAAACACGTTCTGCAAACATCTCTGCGGTACGTGCAGCTGCTGCAGTCATAATGTCGAGGTTACCTGCATATTTCGGCAGGAAGTCACCCAGACCTTCAACTTCAAGGAAGATCGATACGCGGTTGCCATCAAATACTGGACCATTCACCAGTTTGTAACCTGGTACGTATTTTTGAACCTCGAGGATCATCGCATGTACAGATTCAGTGATCGCTGCCTGATCTGGCTCACCTTCTACTAGACAGTGAACAGTATCACGCATCATCAGTGGTGGCTCAGCCGGGTTAATGATGATGATCGCTTTACCTTGTTTCGCACCACCGACTTTCTCAATTGCACCAGCAGTCGTACGCGTGAATTCGTCGATGTTTTTACGTGTACCAGGACCAACTGATTTAGTAGATACAGTCGCAATGATTTCGCCATAGTTCACAGGCTGAACGCGAGAAATCGCTGCAACCATAGGAATCGTTGCCTGACCGCCACAAGTTACCATATTGACGTTTGGCACTTCACCTTGTTCAAGCAATGCTTCAAGGTTGACAGGTGGTACGCAGTAAGGACCAATTGCAGCTGGTGTTAAGTCAATCATTAACACGCCAAGCTCGTTCAGCTTACGGCTGTTTTCAGCATGTACATAAGCAGAAGTTGCATCGAAGGCGATTTTGATGTCATCTTCAACTACGTGAGGCAGCAAACCGTCTACGCCTTCAGCAGTGGTTTTTAAACCCATTTTTGCTGCACGTGCTAGACCTTCAGAAGTTGGGTCAATCCCCACCATCCATACTGGTTCTAACCATTCGCTGCGTTGCAGTTTATAAAGCAAATCAGTACCAATATTACCTGGACCGATCAATGCACATTTAATCTTTTTCATGAATGTACTCTCTTGTATTCCCTTATTCAGCAGCAAAAGCAGCTGTTACTGAACCAAAGCCTTCAATTTCAACTTTGAATTCGTCGCCAGGCTGAGCTACAACCATTGGACCCAAAGCACCAGTCAAAATAATGTCGCCTTTTAGCAATGGACGGCCACGGCGTACCATTTCATCTGCCAGCCACACAGCAGCATTTAACGGGTTTGCCAGACATGCTTTACCCACGCCTTGAGAAACCACTTCGTCGCCACGTGTCATGACCATCTTGCAGTTCACAAGATCAAGGTTTTCCAGTTTGACAGGCTTAGAGCCCAGAACGAATGCAGCAGAAGATGCGTTATCAGCTACGGTATCAATCAGGCTGATTTTCCAGTTTTCGATACGGCTATCGACCACTTCTACAGCAGGAAGTGCATAGTCAGTTGCACTAATGATGTCTGCATACGTATGTTTTGCTTTAGTCAGATCTTCTTTGATGACCAATGCGATTTCAGCTTCAACTTTCGGTTGAATCAGCAAACCTGCAGGGATTGCTTCACCATCGCCATAGGCCATGTCGGCAAACAACATACCGAAGTCAGGCTGATCTACGCCAAGCTGTGCTTGAACCACTTTCGATGTCAAACCAATTTTACGACCTACCAGACGGCGACCTTCCGCCAGAGCACGCTCGGTATTTACTTCCTGAACGGCATAGGCAATATCTACGTCAGCACTTTCACCACCAAGTTCCGGGCGAATCGGTGCGATCGCAGTTTTTGAGAGTTCAGCAGTACGTAATGCTTGTGCAACTGATTCAACAACAGCAGAATTCGACATCAATGTTTCCTTAAACTGCAAAAATGAGGCTTATGCCGAGAACTAAGACAGGCAAAATGTTCTGACCTGATCATTTCGATCATTCCAATAAACAATTGCGCCTAGTACGGGCATATGAATAAACAGTTTTAGGATGGGAAAAATACGACGTGAATGCCAATAGTTATTTTATTTTTTGCAATAGCTATTATCTATAAATTAAATTTATAAAAATCAATTAAAAACATAATCTTATAATTATGAATTAAGTTATATCCAACTAAATAACTCAACAATCATGACAGAACAAAACCACTGTAATCACAACTTTAGACTAAAAGATAAGACCAGTTGTTCAAATCTACAGCATTGATCCGCATCTTCTATTTCAGAAAATGCCGGATCTTGAAGAATGACTAAGATACTGAATTAAATGGCTTCTTTCCATTGGACTTTAGCCAATAAAAAGTCATGCAAACTGCTGACATCCTTCACAATCGACAGTGGATTAAACTGTGCCAAAGTTTCCGGTGTATGGACGCCATAAGTCACGCCTACACTTGGCATGGCAATATTCATCGCCATTTCCAGGTCATAAGATGTATCCCCCACCATAATCGCTTCATGCGCATTGACACCAGTTTCAGCCAGAATTTCAGCCAGCATTAAAGGATCCGGCTTCGAGCGGGTTTCACTTGCTGCACGAGTGGCATGAAACAGCTCCAGACTATTAGTCTGCTTTAATACACGATCCAATCCTTTCCGGCTTTTACCTGTCGCCACTGCCAGTTTGATGCCTTCGTCTTTTAAGCTATACAGCATTTCAGAAACACCCTCAAACCAAGCATCATTCACTGAATTCGCCACATAGTGATCTGAATAGGCCTGCAAAATATCCGCATGTAATTCTGGCACACTTGGGAATAGCCGTTGGGCTACTTCCGGCAAACCTAATCCGATAATACTTTTCGCATCTGCATCAGTTAAAGGTTGCTGAAACTGTTGCGCAGCAAACTGTAAACTCGACACGATCTGACCCACTGAATCAAATAAAGTGCCATCCCAATCAAAAATGACCAGTTTTACAGGTGAATTCATATAAGGTTCCTAGTATTTGATTCAGTGTCTTTAAGCCCTCTCCTTCTAGGAGAGGGTTTGGGAGAGGTGAGTTAAATTAATTCCCCACCACAATTAACATCAGTGAGCAGCTGTTTTCGTATAGGTATTATCTACTTTTCAAGGATGAAAAGTAGCAAAAATCCTTTGTTACTCTGATGGCACGTCCCTGTACCACAGAGTAACAGCGACATCCATGTCGCCCTTCATTGATTTAGAAATTGTCTTGAATCATCTCTAATAAAGAGGGAAATTTCTCCCACTCAAGTAAAGCAAGATAAGACTCATCAAAAAGCTAAAAATTACTCGTCATCTTCAGCAATCGGTACAACTTTATCTGCCTTTTGCGCACGAAGCTGAGCCACAAGACTCTGCATATCTTCCGGCAACGGTGCTTCAATCGTCGGATAACCCGGAATTTCTAAGCGCATCGCATGCAGACATAAACGACGTGGTTTTGGTCCACGATATTCAGTTTCATGTCCGTATTTTTCATCACCTACCAGCGGATGACCAATGCTGAGACCATGTACACGAATCTGATGGGTACGACCAGACAATGGAGAAGCATACACCAGTGTCGCATGCATAAAACGCTCTGCCACATTCCACTGGGTTTTAGACTCTTTGCCTTCTTTAGAGACACGGACACGGCGCTCACCATTAGAAAGTTCATAACGATGCAAAGGTGCATCAATGAGTTGCTTATCTAGCGTTACCTGCCCTTTCACGACAGCGGCATAAGTTTTTTTAATCTTATGTTCACGTAATAAATCTTGTAGCGTTTTTAAGGTACTGCGCTTTTTCGAGATCATCACCAGACCCGATGTGTCACGGTCAATACGGTGAATCAATTCCAGGTATTTTTTACCTGTTGCAGCACGTAGGCCTTCAATCAGGCCATACGCCACACCGCTACCGCCATGCACGGCAATACCCGATGGTTTATTGACAACCATCAAGCCTTCATCTTCATATACCACACGTGACAGAAGACCTTGAGCCACCTTGTCCGAAATCGGCGCTTCTGATTCATCTTTTTGTTCATAACGAATCGGTGCCACACGAATCTGGTCGCCAATCGCCAGTTTGGTTTCGGCCTTAATGCGTTTTTTATTGACGCGAACCTGTCCTTCACGAATCAGACGATAAATCCGACTTTTAGGCACCCCTTTCAGACGACTGAACAGGAAATTATCGATTCGCTGTCCATCTTGATGTTCATCCACTTCAAACCAAGTGACGCTTTGCCATTGTTGTGTAGAATTCATACAGTTACTATGACCCAAAAATTACTAAAATTGATTAAAAACTGATCACTTAGGTTATGCTTTACACAAGAAACATAAGCTTAGCCCATAGGCAGATGATGCAAGGTTTGATATAGTCAGCGCACGGAAACCATCGTTTGTGAGTAAAAGTTGAAGCATTTCAGATTTCTCTGAACTTGATTATTCAATTAAAGACTCACATGATACGGGAAGGTCCCAAAAGAATTATGCCGACGCCGAAGGCTTATTATATCGGCAAACAAAGCAAACTGTTGCGTTTAATTGTACCTCAGGTACATAAATCAGTTTGTCTGAAAAAATATGTCGCCAACCTAGTTGGTTTTTAAACGTAAACTGATACACATCAGATTAGTCGCACCCTGAAGACGACTTCAGGCTACAGCGTTTGATGCATTGGATCTGCACAGTTTGTAAAGATACGACGACAATTCCGTATCAAGACACTTTCTATAAAGAAGGGATGATCTTCGAGCAATGTGACAGTGAAAGTTACTCACATCTAATGCACCGCTTGTCCGCCAGTGAAACGTTCAGGTGACTTTAATCGTTTAAAGATTGAAGCCGTATTGCCATCATCAATACGTGAATCAAAATACCGAAGCTGATCTATATTCAAGTAGACGCCGGGAATAAAAGACTCAGACCACAATGCCAAGCATTGGAGATCTGGGCCATTGATCCGTGATGTGTGATGTTCGCTACGTGAATAGCGATTTTTTGCTGTGTATCACTATAAGGTGTTACACCCATGAAACGTATGTTGATTAATGCAACACATGCCGAAGAAATTCGCGTTGCACTTGTCACTGGTCAGCGTCTTTACGATTTCGATTTAGAGAATCGTACCCGTGAACAAAAAAAATCTAATATCTATAAAGGTCACGTGACTCGCGTTGAACCTTCTTTAGAAGCTGTATTCGTTGAATACGGCGCAGGTCGCCAAGGCTTCCTGTCTATGCGTGAAATCGCAAACTCTTATTACAAAGCCGATCCTCGCCAAACTTCAAATATCCGTGAACTGATTACTGAAGGTACTGAACTTCTGGTTCAGGTGGAAAAAGAAGAGCGCGGCAATAAAGGCGCTGCTCTCTCAACTTTCATCTCTTTAGCTGGTCGTTATCTGGTTCTGATGCCAAACAACCCGAAAGGTGGCGGTATCAGCCGTCAGATTTCTGGTTCAGTACGTGAAGAACTGAAAGAAATGCTGGCCTCTTTAAATGTGCCACGTGGTATGAGCGTCATTGTTCGTACAGCAGGCATTGGCCGTTCTCAAGAAGAATTACAGCTTGATCTGCAACATTTACTAGACCTTTGGGCACAAATCCAAAGCACTGCAAATTCAGGTCCATCACCTATGCTGGTCCATCAGGAAGCAGGTGTGGTAACTCGTGCCATCCGTGATTACCTGCGTGATGATGTAGCAGAAATCCTGATTGACTCTGAGCAAGCTTATAACGAAGCTTATAACTTCGTTAAAGCAGTAATGCCGCTTCAGTTAGACAAACTGAAAACTTATACATTGAATGAGCCTTTGTTTGCGCATTTCGGTATCGAAAGCCAGATTCAGACTGCTTATGAACGTGAAGTAAAACTGCCTTCAGGCGGTTCGATCGTGATCGACCAAACTGAAGCTTTAGTTTCAATCGACATTAACTCGGCAAAATCAACTCGCGGTCAGGACGTTGAAGATACAGCGTTAAATACCAACCTTGAAGCCGCTGAAGAAATTGCTCGCCAATTACGTTTACGTGATATCGGTGGCTTAGTTGTCATCGACTTCATCGACATGACCAAAGACCGCAACCAGCGTATGGTAGAAGCGAAACTGCGTGAAGCAACTCAAAGCGACCGCGCACGTATCCAGTTCGGCCAACTGTCTCGTTTCGGCCTGATGGAAATGAGCCGTCAACGTCTGCGTCCATCGCTTGAAGAAGCAACTGGTTATGTCTGCCCACGCTGTCATGGTACCGGTATGGTACGTGACCTGCGTTCTCTATCACTTTCAATTATGCGTAAAGTGGAAGAAATCGCACTACGTGAACGTCATGGTGAAGTTCAGGTTGAAGTACCGGTAGAAATTGCGGCGTTCATGCTCAATGAAAAACGTCACAGTCTGGTATATCTGGAACAAACTTCAAATACACGTGTAACTGTACTTCCACATCCACACTTGGAAACACCTCACTACGAAATTTCGTATAACCCTGAAGGTTTCGCACCGACAAGTTACGAGCGTACTGAAGCAACCCGTTCAAGCGAAAAAGAACTGGGCTATGAGTCTTCTGAGTGGCATTTAGAAGAAGAACATACGCATACCGCTGCACCAGCACCTGCTCAGCAGCAAAACAACGGCAAAAACAATAAACGCCGCAATAACCAGAATCAGCAAAACGTACAGCAAGCACCTGCTGCACAACAGGCACCTGCTCAAGTTGCCGCACCTGCTGCCAGCCCATGTGCATGGTTAGAAAACCTGTTTGTACAAAAACAGGCAACTACTGTTGATCAATCTCGCACAGCGAACAATGCTGCTGCTGCTATTGAACAGATGGTGAATGGCGGTGCAGTGAGCCGTGGCCAGTTCGGCCAGGTTGCTCCTGTAACACCAGCAGTATCCGCACAGCCAACAGCTGTTGCAGCACCAGCAACTACCGGCAATGCTTATCTGGCGCCATCGACTGTAGTCCATAAACCAGAGCGTGATCAGTCTGAAAAAGCTGAACGTGAAGAGAAATCACAGCGTCATAACAAGAAAGCACGTAGCAACAAGCACAAAGAGCCACGTGAACAGGCGCAGTCTGATAATGCATCACAACATCAGGTGCATGAAGAAGTGGTTCAGGTTTCTCGTCAGGAACAACGTCAGGAAGCGCGTGAAAACAAACGCAACTCTCGCCGTCAGCACCACAATGAGTCTGCACAGCAAAGCGATACTCACAGCAATGAGCAACAGCAAAACGTGCCACGTCGTGACCGTCGCAACCAGCAACGTCCAGAACGTCCAAATCGCCACCGCGATCCAAGTGTTCTAAATGAACAAGCTGCACCTCAAGCACCTGCTGCCGTTGAAGCGCCAGCAGTCAATGAAAAGCAAGTTCGTGTGGAACTGGTCGATGCTCCTCGTAAAGAAGTGATGCCAACAGCAATGGTGGTAAATATTGACGAGGCGAAAAGCGAAATTGTGGCATTGAATGACACTGCTCCAGTCGCAAAACCTGCTGTTGAAGTGACTGCCCCTGCCGATGCTCCTGTAGAAGCACCAGCTGCGGAAGAGTTCCTGGCTGAAGTGACTGCATCTGCTCCTGCAGAGAAAACGCCTGAAGCTCAGTCATCATCAAAACAGCGTGCCAGCAATGACCCACGTCAACGTCGTCGCGACCGTCGTGCTGCACAAGGCCAACAGGCGAAAACTCAGCAATTGACACCATCACAGGTGCCAACACTTGGCCAATACACTATTGGTAGCCTGATTCGCCATGTTTATGGTGAAGACTGTTCAGTCCTGATTGAACAGTTCGGTCTGTTGCCAACGTTTAACCGTGCATTGCAAAAGTTCACGCAGGAATATAATGCGACTTTAGCAACGGTTTCGACCGCGACCACAGAGAAAAAACCTGTAACTCGTGATGTAGAAGTCAGCAAAGCGCAGCCTGAAGCAGAACCTGCTCCTGTGCTGGATTTAACTCCGCCTGCACCAGTTTCAGAGAAACGTGTGGCGAATGATCCACGTGAGCGTCGTCGTCTCGCCAAACTGGCTGCCGAGCAAGCATTACAGCAGGCTAAACAGCAAGCACAAGCTGAAGCAGAATCTACTGCGGCTGAACCTGCTGCAGAAGCAACGGCTCCAGCGGAAGAAGCGAAAGCTGAAAGTGCTGAAGCTGCACCTGCTGAAGCTCCGGTAGCTGCAGTAGAAAGTGCTGATACAACTGAAGCGACTCAAACTCCTGAGCCAGCTGCTGAAGCATCTGTAGAAACTGCGAAAGCTGAACAAGCTCCCGCTGAAGAAGTCACTGAAACGACTACAGTTGAAGTAACTCCAGCAGAAAACGAAGCTACGCCTACCGAAACTCCGGAAGCCGATAAAGCTGAAGAAGCTGTAGCAAAAGCTGAAAAACCGGCTGCCCGCCCACGTCGTCCACGTGGCCGTCCACCGAAAAAAACCAATACTGCAACTGAGTCATAATTCGCCCAATTGCAATTAACTAAAAAACCTAGTCATTTCGGTGGCTAGGTTTTTTTTGCTAGATTTTGTCAGAATAGGTTGATTACTCTAGTTTCAACACGCTAAAAGATGGCTATCATCCGTTTATTGCATATAAATTAAACGCATTGGATACGAAAAATAATAGGACGCCCATGACCCAGACGAACCAACCCGATCTTATTGGCATTGCAGATGTCGCAGCCAAAATCCCTGCCTTCATCAGTAAGGTCCCTAATCTGCTGAACGGACTGCGACAGGCTTATTTACGTACTCCCAATACGCCCGCAGGCCTGGGTTTGGCTTTTGAAAAAGCAACGCAGCGTAATCCTGAAGGTATTGCATTACGTTTTGAGGATCAGTCCTATACCTATGCTCACCTAAATGGCTGGGCGAACCAGATCGCACATTTCTACCTTTCTCTCGGTGCACAGAAAGGTGATGTGGTGGCTGTAATGGTCGAGAACCGTCCGGAGTTCATTGCCAGTGTGATTGGTCTGGCCAAGCTAGGCATCACGATTGCGCTGGTGAATACCTCTCAGGTCGGTAAAGTCCTGACACATAGTATTAACCTGGTGAAACCGATTGCAGTCATTGTCGGTGAAGAGTGCCGTGCTGCCGTTGATGAAATCCGCAATAATCTCAATATTGCCGCTGACCGTTTCCACTGGTTTGCCGATCAGAACACACAAGAAAATACCGGACAAGCACCTGAAGGGTTTATCAACCTAGCAGAGCAGATTGACCAGTTCCCGAAATTCAATACACCGACTACGCATTCGGTACAAGGCAAAGACGGCCTGTTCTATATCTATACTTCAGGTACTACCGGCTTACCTAAAGCGGTGATCTTTACCAATAGCCGCTGGACACTCGCCTATGGCACCTATGGCCATGTCCTGAACCTGAATAAAGATGACGTGATGTACTGCACCCTGCCGCTTTATCATGCGACAGGTATTGTGGTGTGCTGGTGTGGGGTGATTGCCGGAAGCAGTACTTTTGCCATCCGCCGTAAATTCTCCACCTCTTCCTTCTGGAAAGATGTCAAAAAATTTGATGCTTCTGCGATTGGTTATGTGGGTGAACTTTGCCGCTACCTGATGGATGCGCCACCGTCTGAACTGGAAAAAGGCCATCGCGTTACCAAGATGATTGGTAATGGCATGCGCCCGAATATCTGGGATAAATTCAAATCCCGTTTTGGCATCAAGGAAGTACTGGAACTGTATGCCTCAAGTGAAGGTAATGTCGGTTTCAGCAATGTCTTTAACTTTGACAATACTGTCGGTTTCTCACCAACACCTTATGCCATTATCGAATTTGATAAAGATAAAAATGAGCCTGTGCGTGATGCCAAAGGTCGCTGCAAACGGGTAAAAAAAGGTGAAACCGGTTTATTGATCGGTAAAATTACCCGCCGCTCCCCTTTCGATGGCTATACCGATCCGGAAAAGAACAAGGCAGTCATCATGCATGACGTGTTCAGTAAAGGTGATTCCTACTTCAATACCGGCGATCTGGTGCGTAATATCGGTTTCCGTCATGCCCAGTTTGTCGACCGTCTCGGTGACACCTTCCGCTGGAAAGGTGAAAATGTTTCAACGACTGAAGTCGAAAACATGCTGACCGAGTATGACAAAATTATCGAAGCTGTAGTTTATGGTGTAGAAATTCCAAATACCAATGGCCGTGCCGGTATGGCTGCAATTACCCTGCAACCGGGAAGCACCCTGGATGAGCAAGACCTGAAAAATATGGTCAGCACCTTTAAACGCTGTCTGCCTGCATATGCAGTTCCAGTTTTTCTGCGCATTCAAGAACAGGTAGAAACGACCGGTACCTTCAAGTATCAGAAAAACAAACTGAAAGAACAGGCTTTTGACCCAAACAAAACCGATGAACGCTTGCTGGTTTTATTGCCAGGCAGCGATGCGTATTGTGAGCTGACTCAAGAAATTTTTGAGAACATTCAAGCCTATCAATATCGTTTCTAAGTGCTGAAGTTGCCTATTTTTTGTTTAGATAAAGCAGAATTGTTGTATTTATAATCAAACATAGGCAACTTTGTTATTTTTTACTTGCGCTGCAATGAGATCTTGCTACAATACGCTCCATCAAACAAAGTGGTGCTTTCAGAACTCTTTAGTTTCTTTTGCACTGCACAATTAAGCCTTGCTTGATTGTTGGTTCAGGGCCGTTAGCTCAGTTGGTAGAGCAGTGGACTTTTAATCCATTGGTCCCGCGTTCGAGTCGCGGACGGCCCACCATTAAATTTGATATCCCCTGATGGGCCGTTAGCTCAGTTGGTAGAGCAGTGGACTTTTAATCCATTGGTCCCGCGTTCGAGTCGCGGACGGCCCACCATCATTTCTAAAATCTCTTTTTAGAAACTTCAATCAAAGCTACTTTGATTACCCGAATGGGCCGTTAGCTCAGTTGGTAGAGCAGTGGACTTTTAATCCATTGGTCCCGCGTTCGAGTCGCGGACGGCCCACCATTCTCCCCTCTATATTTATTTCTTCTTTCAATATTCTTATAATATTTCCTATATTATTCAGTTCATTCTTTTTATTTAAGCGCAATTCATCCTGACAATTTTAGAATCGCCATTTCCATTTACTCTGTTTTAAATTCTTTAGAAACTCTATTGCTTTTATTCAGTGATCTTAAATTCAGAATCTTTGACCAGCTCATACGCTTTAGAAGGTGCAGGATAACCCTGATCAAATAACTGCTGGTTTGCCCGTTCTTTTTCGTCATAAATTTTTTCCAGATTCATGACCAGATGGGTTGGGCTTTTAATTGTATAATAGAATTTTGCCCCCTCTTTACGGTCCACGATCAGTTCAGTTTGTTCCGGATTAATCGTCCAGCGGTCCTTACGATAGGTCACATTGCTTTCGGTCTGAACTCGTCTGGAATTATTCACAAAGACTTTGCCATAATGCACGATACTGCGATGCACTGTACCATCTGGCAATAAAGTCAAAATAAACACCGATTTCCCTTCCGTACAAGGTGCAAACCGTCCGTCACAATCAATCTGGGTAAGATAACGCCCGACATAGCTTTTGGCATAATCCGGTACAGGTTTAGGATCGACATTTGGTTCTACAGGCAATGCATTATAGGTTGCAGTCTGGGTGAGCGATTTAGCATTACGGGTGTCATAACTTTCATTGGCGGCGGAGATGACTACGCCATCTTGTGCCAAAGTTTTCGTAGTATCAGGTAAGGGTTTGCTTTGATGGTCATCACAGGCAATCAGTCCTGCAACACTTCCCAGCACAAATCCAAGCCGGCATAAACCACTTAAATGATGCGATACATTCGATTTCATTTTAAAAATATACCTGAAGGGGTGCACATCTATATAGACAGACGACTCACTGAAAACTTATAAGTTTTAATAATGAATTCAATGGAATTTTTATGATCTTAGTGATTTTTTAAGGATTATTTAATCTCCCGTAACATTACTTAACGAATTTATTTTCAATAGATACTTTAAAAATTTAGATAAAACTCCATTCTTATAAATATGAGTCATTTTTTAGACTCAATCTTATTTTTTCTATCAGGAGACTTGGATGGCCAATGTTGGTTTATATCGCTCTAACCGCTCAAACATGATTGCAGGTGTAATGGGTGGTATTGCTGAACGTTTTGGTTGGAACGCAAATTTATTACGCTTGATCTTCGTGATTATTTCGGTCATGAGTGCTGCTTTCCCGGGTATCTTAGTTTATCTGGTTCTATGGTTAGTGATGCCAAAAAAGAATTCTATGCCTGATTATGCTGCGAGCAGAACTGATTATGAACGTCCTGTGCGTACCGTGAATCAGGATAAAGACTACCGATAAAATCGTTTCCTCTTTCACCTAAATATTCATATGGTGAAATTTTTATGCCACGGTCCTTCCCCCAAAAGATCGTGGTTTTTTTTGTCTGATTTTTAGGTTTTGGTCTTATTACCATTTTACGCTTTACCCTACTCGCCTATTCAGGATAAGTTGATACTTTCTACTTGAAATGGATTTCAGATGACGCAGGCAGAATGGATTGTACTTTGGCTGTGTGCGATCGCGGCATTACTGCATGGGGTCAGTGGTTTTGGCTTTCCTATGCTGAGTACGGCTGCCTTATCCAGTGAATATGCCTTAAGTACAGCAGTCACCTTAGTGATCCTCCCCTGCCTGTTATTGAACCTTTGGATGCTCAATAGCGATCCAAAACATAGCCTGTTGCAGAGCATTTGCTATTATGTCTCACACTATTGGCCACTCATGTTAAGCAGCTTGGTCGGTAGTGTGCTGGGGGTCAAATTACTCATCTGGATCAATGAAGGCTATCTTAAATTATTACTGGGTCTGGTGATTATTTTCTATGTACTGGATCAGTTACGCTCTACTCCGCTTCGGGTCAGTAGCAGTCAGCTCAGTATGCTAGGATTCGGTTTACTGGCCGGC
Organism: Acinetobacter sp. YH12137; assembly: GCF_013418535.1. Taxonomy (NCBI): domain Bacteria; kingdom Pseudomonadati; phylum Pseudomonadota; class Gammaproteobacteria; order Moraxellales; family Moraxellaceae; genus Acinetobacter; species Acinetobacter sp. YH12137. The sequence goes on from NZ_VPBW01000045.1 coordinate 16,885, forward strand.
ATGATTGGAGGTGCAACCAATGCCATGGCACCCTTCCTGATGATGTATCTGCTTAGCTGTCAGCTCTCCAAAACTGATATCGTCATTATCAGTAATCTCAACTTTATTGCCAGCAAACTGGTGCAGTTGACCTTACTCTTCCCGATCCTCATTTCTTTACAAACCCATCAGCGACATATCCTGCTCGGAATCACGTTATTTGCACTCATCGGCGTCTGGTTAGGGGGAAAAATACGGCATCGACTTTCCCAGCAACATTTCAAATATCTGGTGCTGTTTTTTCTATTTGGACTGGGGATTTACGCACTTTGGCAAAGTGTGGGATTATTACAACACTCTACTATACTGTTTAAATAATATCTTTTTTAATCAAAACACATATTCACTTTTATAAGAATTTCAAAAACGCTTTTAAATAAAAAAGTTGAGCAAGGAGGTTGTATGAACGACCCTTTACGCACCCCGACTAATGCCATGCCAAAAGGAATTCGCAAAGGCTGGATTTTAATTGTGATCGCTGCCGTGATCTCTTATGGCTTGTATCATATTTTACCCTATGACGAAAATGCCAATAAGGGATTGGCCCTACTGACCTTTATCGCCATTCTATGGCTGACCGAAGCCCTGCATATTACGATTACAGCCCTACTCATACCGGTACTGGCGATTGTATTGAGTATGCCGATGGCAGATGGTGATGAACTGGTACCGATTAGCATGCAGGCAGCACTCGCTACCTTTGCCGATCCCGTGATTTTCCTGTTTTTTGGTGGTTTTACTTTGGCTACGGCGCTGCATATCCAGAAACTGGACAAGAAGATTGCCACATGGATTATCTCGCTCTCCGGTGGACATCTCGGTGCTTCGGTACTGGCTATCTTTTTAGTAACTGCTGCCCTGTCGATGTGGATTTCCAATACCGCCACCGCAGCTATGATGTTGCCTCTGGCGCTGGGTTTACTTGCGCATCTGGATGCCGAAAAAGAACGTAAAACCTTTGTATTTATTCTGCTCGGGATTGCCTATTCAGCCAGTATTGGTGGCTTGGGCACCATCGTCGGTTCTCCACCGAATGCGATTGCAGCCAAAGCCCTCGGTTATGACTTCGCTGACTGGATGAAAGTCGGCCTACCAATGATGTTCATCATCCTGCCAGCAATGTTGATCAGTCTGTATCTGGTGCTGCGTCCAAAGCTGAATCATAAGGTGAATTTTGTCACCGAAAATATTCCCTGGACCACCACCCGTATTGCGACGATGGTGTTGTTCCTCTGTACGGCGATGGCCTGGATTTTCAGTAAAAAATTGACTGAAAATTTCGGTATTTCACAGCCTGATACCTGGATCGCGATTCTGGCAGCCTGTCTGGTGGTGATTCTGGGTACGGCTACATGGAAACAGGTTGCTGAAAATACCGATTGGGGCGTGCTCTATCTGTTTGGTGGCGGCTTGACCTTAAGTGCTGTCTTGAAGGATTCAGGCAGTTCTCTGGTTTTAGGTCAAACACTGGCAAATGCTTTCGGTGACTCCTCGCCTCTCGTAATTATCTTCGTTGTGGCAACCTTCATCATCTTCCTGACTGAATTTACCAGTAATACTGCCTCAGCTGCCTTACTGGTTCCGGTCTTTGCCGCCATTGCCGACCAGATGGGTATGCCTAAAGAGATTCTGGTGATTGTGATCGGGATTGGGGCTTCTTGTGCCTTCATGCTACCTGTGGCGACACCACCGAATGCGATTGTGTTTGGTACTGGCCATATTCAACAAAGTGAAATGATGAAAGTCGGCTTTGTCCTGAATATCATGTGTATTTTCTTGGTTTCCCTGTTTATTTACTGGTTCTTTATCTAAGTTTAAATAAATCCAGATTCCAAATTAAAAAGCACCCGAGGGTGCACTGCTGTCCCATAGTTTGCTTTAAATAAAAAAACCTGAGTCCTAACAGTTAAAATATGAGTGCAAACAAACACTTTAACGACCAGGATTCAGGTTTTGTCACATCAGAATACCGTATTTCATGAG
>NZ_VPBW01000046.1:0-17570 GCF_013418535.1 Acinetobacter sp. YH12137
GCCGAGTCGTAAAGCTCAGAAAGCTGTTATTGAACAAAGAAAGTTAAATCCTGTGCTTGACTCTTGTGGTTAAAAACAGGACATTTTAAATGGTTTATCACATAGACATTTTAATTGGTGAATAACATTAAGAAAAAAAGCTTTAGCATTTTTTTCTGTCTCTTCTTAATCGTTGATCTTTAGGCTTTTGCTTATTCCGTTTATTCAAATAAATCTGATCTGCATTTCGACAAGCCACTTCAAACTCTTTCATACTCCAAGCCTTCTTGGCAGTGAAGCGTACATAGTGTAAGTTTTTTGGAAAATACATTTGATTCAGCTTCTTCTGCTCGGGATTTCGGGCATTTAATATCGATCTCATTTTAGCCTGTAACGTGCCAATTTGATGACGTGTACCATGAAAATTCCCCTTAGAACTCAATCTAAAAGTGGCTTCTTTCAAACGATCAGCCTGTTCAGTTGAAATTAAATCAATTTTTTTATTCAACTCCCGCGTTGCCGACTGCATAAATTCTTGCGATAGATACCAGGTAAAACGGATTTTCTTCTGAGAATATCGTTGAAAAAACTCCAAATGCTTTTTACGAACCCCGCGTAATGCACGAGTTAGCTCTTTCAACCGCTCGTTATAGCTCACGTCATCGTTAAATTTAATTCCAAACCGTTGCAGTAAAAATGCACTCACGGATGCCTGATTCCAACGGGTATGTTCATTTTCTAAAAAAGCAAAGCCAAAAATACGTTGAATACTGGAAAAACGCCTGACATCAGAGGCATTAAAAGGCTTAAACACCCGATAAACCAGATCTTGGTTACTATCAATAGTTTTTACACGCTTGGCATGAACATTAAAAATAACGCCAAAGCGTTCAGGATGATAATAAACCCGAGAAAATTGTGGCTTAAGATCACTAAACTCAATGTATTGTCCCAGTACATAATCCCCATAGCGCAACAGTTTTTCTTTTTTCGTGGTCAAAAGACTATTCAACTTTTGCTTCTGTACCATGCTCGAATTTTTGGCAAGTATTTCTTTTAAAGTCAGCTTACTTCTTCGTGCTTCTCTATAGCCTGTAGTAAATAACCAAAACTGAAATACCTCATTTTTGGCCGGATCATAATTGATGACCAGACTCCATACTGGTTCCCCGTAGTCCGATTTTTTCTTACGCTCAGATTCAGTCAGATCGAGGCCATACTCCAAAATTAATTTTGGAAGCACATGATGGAACTTTGAAAAAGGCACAGTATCAGAAAACCAAAACTTAGCACTTCCATTCGAAATGCATTGCATAAGACTGAGAAGACAGTCCGTTTTCGTTGTTGTGTAGTAGATCATTATCTAATCAAAATATAACTTTTATGCGGAAAGCATAAAAGTTTATCTTTGATTAAAAAAGAACAAAAAACAAGATTTTTATAAAATAGTGTTTTTTTTGATCAATGATGGTTTTTCTGTAAATAAGAGTTCCATAAATCGAGCGTCAGCACATGCAGATATCAATTTCAAAATTGGTTTTCACCAATTTGATTAATCACCATAGAACGCTCTTATTTGCGATTTAAGCTTCTTTTATTTTTAAATTACCTATCACTATAAAAACCTGTAAACAGAGCTAAAAACGCAAAATATGACGATTTACAATAGTTTTTAGCGAGTGTCTACGAGCGACACAAAGAAAAGTCGCGCCTAGACTCTCTGAAAAACATTCTTTTAAAAATGAAAACTTAGAACAATAAGAAATTAGATGCAGATCTTTAAACCTAGATCGAGCGAAGCGAGCATAAAAAATTTATGAGCGAAGCGAATTCCGAGTTGCTTTTGCTTTTTATTAAATTCCAGATTGGTATTAGCCAAAAAATTGCCCCAACGAACTGAGCTTTAGCGAAGTTCAATAGAGTTTGAGCGTAGCGAAAACCAAGGGCAATTTTTCATTCTTCCCTTTTTAATATATTTTAAATCTTTTAAATCTTTTCAGTTGTCTCTGTGCCTTATATAGCAAAGGTTTCAGCGTTTAAATATGACGGATTGACTACTAACTATGACGGATTGACTACTAACTATGACGGATTGACTACTTAACTATGACGGATTGACTACCAACTATGACAAGTATATATTTGTCATATATTAGAAAAATCAATGGTTTTGTTTTGAATAAAAATCACGTTGTAAAATCAAATCAAGTAATAGAAGCATCGTATCAATTAAGTGCCGTAGAGCAACGAATTGTCTTAGCTGCCATTTCACGGATTCCCAAAAATCAGCTTATTACAGATGATGAGTTATACCCTGTTAGCGTCGATGAATTAAAACAATTGGGCGTACATGAGAAAACTGCATACAGAGATTTAAAGGAAGGTATTAATAGACTCTATGAGAGGTCTATTAATCTCAGTATTGATGATAAATCTATAAAAATGAGATGGGTGCAAGAAATCCAATTTTTAGATAGTCAAAGTGTCATTGGAATCCGTTTTTCAAAACCCATTCTGCCATTCATTTCCAATCTAAGTAGAGAATTCACCAAATATGCCTTATCAGACATTGCTGGGATCAATAGTGGATACGGTATTCGTATCTATGAACTACTGGTTCAATATCGGCAAATAGGTAAGCGTGAAATTTCTGTTGAGAGTTTACGGACAATGTTAGAACTCGGTAAAAAGTACCCATTATTCGCTGATTTCAAGAAACGAGTAATTGACACTGCTATAGACCAAATCAATGAATACAGCCCTCTAAAAGTCACTTATGAGCAGAAAAAAACAGGGCGTAAAGTCACTCATATTATCTTTTCTTTTAAAGAAAAATCTAAATCTATAACACATACCTCGAAAGATTTTTATCAGCTATCTGATGCTCAAATTAATCTATTCGGGAATCAATTATCACGTTTACATGAGCTTTCCCATTTAGCCTCAGAAGGTGAAAGTTATGAGATTTTAGCTGCTAAAATTAAGGATATGCTTAGAAACCCTCACCAACAACAGCAGTTTTTGCCACACTTAAAGAACTTAGGGTTTAAAGCTTGAGTGTATTGAAGAATACACTTATTGTATTCTTCAATACGTATCCTAAATACACAGCAATACACTATGAAAACAAGTACAAAATACAGTGTTAGTGATGCAGCCACACTGTATAAGAAATCTCGTGCTACACTTTATAAAGATATAAAAAATGGGGTGTTAAGTCGTGATCATGATGGCTCTATCGACTTCTCTGAGTTACTCCGCGTTTACGGTGAACCTTTTAGTGGAAAACACTCAAAACACACTGATACGTCTCCAACACAAACTATAAATACACCTGAATACACAGACAATACAGTTATTGAACTAAAGAATCAGATCGATTTTCTAAAGAAACAGTTAGAAAAAGCAGAAGATCGCGAAGCTAAAGCAAATTCTCGTATCGATACATTACTTACCCTAATTGAAATGAAGCCAACTCAGGTTCATCCCACACCAACTTCAGCTCAATCTAGTCCATCTCAAGTAGAATCTACATTGAATGTAGATAACGACAAACATGACGGATTGACTACTCCAGATCAAAAAGAAAATAAGCGTATTCCAGTACCGGAGCATGTTGAACCGGAGCAACCGAAAAGAGGCTTTTGGAGCCGTTTTTTTAGACCCTATGATTAACCACGATTGTTTAACTGATATGAACAAAGTCGTGAAACTTTGATTAAATAATAAGCGTGGAACATGAAAAATGCATAAAAAAGCCCGATCTGGAGGATACGGGCCAATCAAAATGATATATACCATTGATTAATAAAGACAATTATAACTCATTTCGTATAACGTGTATTATGTTAATTTTAGAAAATCTGTTTTAGTTTGTACCTTTTCAAAATTATGTAAAAAGCAAATAAAATACTTATCCAGAACAAATAATCAAAAATAAAATATAAGAAGATAAATTGATCTATTCCTATAATAATATTTAAAGGATCTAGCGCTATACTCCCACCTGGAGATACTTCACCATCTACTAAAAACTGTAAGGGAAATCCTCCTCCAATGACTTTAACTTTTTCAAGCTTGTCTACAACTATACGATCCACCAATGTATATTTCTGATAAAACAAAGATAAATAAGTAAAAATAAAAGATAAGCAATTGAAGTATAAAAATTTTTTCATAATTTTCTCCCATATATCTACTAATTTTAACAATTTTTAATCAGAGCCTTTTGGAATAATTTGCTTTAATTTCTCTATTATTATTTTCTCAAAAATTCCTTTAATATGAAAAGATTAGAATTTATTTTATTAATTTTTCTTGCAGCCTGTAGTCCAGTTACAGAAAAAATTGAATCAAATATAGTTGTTCCACGTATTCACTATACAGGGGGAGCAGATAATGCAAGTTATAGTGAGGCTAAGCTCATTAGGGAAGGTAAATGCTTATATCTAGAACATGCTGATGGCTCTAAAGTTCTGCCAATTTTTGCTACGAAAACTATAGATTGGAATATAGAAACTAAGAGCTTAAAAGTAGATTCAGACACTTATTTTTTAGGTGATAAAGTAGCATATGGAGGAGGCGGCTCCTATCCTCTAGAAAAAAATAATTATTCTTGGATAACTGAAGTAGATCATGGCTGTGATACCTCACAAGTTATAGTTATTAATAAACTCATAAGACCAATTGAAGAACTACCAAAATGAAGAATAGCCTATTTTACTGTCTTACATTAGTTCTACTTATAGGATGCCAGCCATTTGAAAAAAATGGATATATTTTTATTAAAAATCAGACTGATTATCCAATTACAGACCTTAAAGTAACTTATATTAGTGCTCAAAAAACTTATAGCTTAGGTACTCTTTATCCTTATTCAGAATATAAATACGCCATCAATTACGAGCAGCACAATGAGGATTCAATAATCTTTTCATATTTAGATAAAAATCATAAAAAGATTAATCAAGAAGTAGCTACGTATGCAGCCAAATATGATAGGAAAAGTTATGAAATAGTTATTCAATAGAATATAAATTACAATTACTAATTGAACGAAAAAACTTCAATTTGAAATTTCAAAAACTTGATTTTTCCACTAAATAACTATCCATTTAACATAATGGTGGTTATACGAAATGCACAAATTGAAACATATAAAAATCAAAAACTTATGATATAAATTATTTGCTCGATGATGTTCAAAATCCGACTTGGAAACAAGTCGGCTTTTTTATGAGCAGTTTTGATAGTTCTTGCCAATAAATTTGTTTAAAAAGTAGTCGATTTTGCGATTTTTTAAATTTTATCAATGTTTGAATGCTTAAAATTATCCACATTTTTTGTGGATAAAATTTAGGCTATTTTGTACGCTCAGGCTTACGTGAATCTCGGCCCTTTGCGGCTATCTAGGATACTGGAACTTTCCTATGATCAAGTCATCAGGAACAGGAAGTTCCATAACATAAAACAAAAATTATAAGTTATTGCACATGGACCAGAGGGTACAACAGCACAATCAGCGACAATAAAAAACCCCGGCAGGATGCCGGGGTTTTTTATTATCTAAAATTTTTAAATCAGAGTTGGATGGGCATCCAGAATGCGAATTAGAGTCGCTGCAGGACCAGTCGGATAGCGACGGCCTTGTTCCCAGTTTTGCAGGGTTCTCGCGCTGATATGCAAACGTGCTGCGAATTCTGCTTGGGTTAAACCAGTTTTCTCACGCACTCCTTTAATATCCGGCAATTCAAGTTCTGTGACTCGACTTACCTTTATCTCATTACGTTTGATAGCACCAGCTTCTTTGATTGAAGCAACCAGGTCATCAAATAAGTTGTTATCCATGAAATTGCTCCTTTACTAATTGACGCAGGATCGATGTTTCTTTGTCTGTCAGATTATCTTTCACAGACTTTGGATAAGCCACTAGGAAAAAGATCTGATCATCCTCTGTGACCCAATAATAGATCACCCGGATACCGCCACTTTTACCTTTATTGCCCTGAGCACAACGTACTTTACGAATCCCACCACCATTCTTAATTAAGTCGCCCTTATCAGGCTTTACCAAAAGATCTTGCTGGAGCTGACGGTACTCTTCATCACTAACAAGCTCTTTGATTTGCTTGGTAAAAATGCTGGTTTCAATGAATAATATAGGTTAAAGTACGTCAATGGCGTATAAGAATTTTAGCAGTTTTAGAATAAAAAAACGAGAAAAGGTAGCTCTCATTTCTCATAACCGAAATTATCTTACGTGATTAGCTTCAATTTTGATTTTTAGGTAATAGAAATTACAACCAAAAGGTAAATAAATATTCAATTTTTTGATACAAAAAGTCATTTATAGTATATTTAATTAATTGATATAATTTACATTAAGTACATTATTAGAATAAATATATAGAATGCCTCGTTTAGTTCTAAAGGCTAAATCAATAAGATCTTTTGATCCTAAATTTTTGATGGCCTTAATTGATTGTCTACCTTTAAATCAGCGACCCTCTATTAAGGAATTATTAAATCTTTATCCAGAAGAAATTAAATTAGATCTAACCTCTGAAGTATTGGAGTCTACTATTGAAAAAATATCAGCTCGATTAGGTACGGTATTCGATATTCAACATTCATAATTTAAAATTAAATAATAGATGTTATATGAAAGGCACAATTCATGAGCCTTTTCATCACTCGTTTAACATAAAATCTCTTATGCGAAATACAAAAGCCCGCTTTTACACGGGCTTTGTTTTAGAAGTATGAGTTTCTTAGATTGATCTAACAGAAGTTTAAGCAAATTCTTCCTTCATGATCTTATGTTTAAAGGTTTCTAGATTTGGAATAATTGAATAGTTTCCATATCTTTCTTGCCATCCTTTACCAGTTGCAGCTTTCCACTCTTCTTCAGTAAATAAAATTCTTTCTTTAAAGAAGAATACATTTTCAGGCAGTACTTCTAGTTTAAAAGAACTTATTTCAAATCCAAATTCAGCCTCTACATCATCCCAAGCCCATTCTGAAAAATCATTCTCTTCTCTTAGAATACGGTACGCTTGATTAATGCGCTTATCTAAGAGACCTGAATCTACCATTTTGTTTCTTAATTCCATTCTTTCTTTTTCGGTAAGATACTTACAATCTTTATAGTAGCCAACTAGATATAATTCATTATTCAAATTTCTAGAAAAGAAGAAAATATTATGTTTTTCATTGAATAAGGTAGATACATCAGCTTTTAAATAACCATAAACTTTTCCGTCAATTAATTCTGACTTATTAAAGTTCCAGGATTCATGACCTATTCCTGATTCAGCAATGTAATTATCTTTCCCTTGTTCAACATAATAGCCTGAAATATCAGGTCTCTGATATTGGTTTTCATTCCATGAGATTTTTTGTAATAAGTTAGCCATTTATATGCGGTCCTAAGTATTGAATACTATAATAAATTTATTAATAACAGTATCTTATATATTTTGACGAAGAGCAATTGTCAGACTTTGAGCACATTTTTTTAATTTTTTTCACGCTAAAGTCTGACAATTGACATTAAATAATTTTTAAAAATCTAATGTAGAGTATTTCAAAAAATATTCTTCATTAAATCTATTTAACCTAAAGCCTTTTTAATCTTCTGATCAGTTTTGTATTGCGATAAAGCATACACCGCCCAGATTGTAGCCGGAATCCAACCTAAAATCGTAATTTGAAGAAATAAGCAGACCATTCCTGCGAATGGTCTGCCAATAGTAAAAAATAGGAACCAAGGGAAAAGTAAAGCAATCAGAAATCTCATAATACGTTCCTATTGATGCGTTATTTTAAATAAGTGAATTTTCATTAAGAGATAAATTAAACAGCTTACGATCTCTTTCATCCGTTAAATACTTATCCATCTGAGCAATTAATTTAGCTCTGGCTTGTTCATCATCTTCAGTAATTTTTAGCATACAAGAACCGATTAAAATCTTGCGTCTGGTGTCATCCTTTCTTGCCTGTTCTTTCTCTTTAGCACGTTCTCTTGCCAGTGCTGCCTGTCTTTGAGCCTTTAACTGCTTTAGCTTTTCTTCCTGTGCTTTGATTTTGCTATCTAGTGTTTCAGTAACGCTCATCAATCCAATACCATCATCCTGGGAAACCATCCCTAACATAAGCGCACTTGAATCTGTATTCAAGGTGCTATATGTATAGTAATGTTTTCCTCGAAGAGCGCACTTATGCAAACTTCGTTTGCAAGTCCGATTGGGGTCTCCCCAATACCCCGACAACCGTATTCACGGTTGTATTTCACTACGTGAAAATTTAAAAGCGAAAAACAGGCATGGCGATTTACCACTTTTCAGTCAAAACCGTAGCACGATCCGCAGGGCGTTCCGCCACTGCTGCGATTGCTTATCGGGCAGGTGAAAAGATCTATTGCAAACGTGAAGGCCGAGAACATGACTACAGCCGAAAAACCGGTGTGGAATACAAAGAAATTTATTTACCCGAAGGCGCACCAGAGCATTTAAAGAATCGAGAAAAACTCTGGAACGAAGTTGAACAACGGGAAACCCGAAAAAACTCGACTGTAGCCAGGGAATTTGAAATTGCCTTTCCAAGTGAACTGAACCAGGAACAACGTCTGGCCATGCTCGAAGAATTATGTGCCAGCATCGTGGACAGACATCAGGTGGCCGTCGATGCCTGTATTCATGCACCGCATACCGGATCCGGCAGTGATGAGCGCAATTATCACGCCCATATCCTAATGAGCACACGTAAACTTACGCCAGAAGGTTTTACAGAGAAAACCCGGGAACTCGATCAGAAACACAGTGGAGAAATCGATCACTGGCGTGAACACTTTGCCGATATCTGCAATGTGCACCTGAATCTGGCCGGATCCACAGCCCGGGTCGACCACCGCAGCTACAAAGACCAGGAGAATGGCCTGGAAGCCACCCTGCACGAAGGGCCTAAAGTCACCGAACTACGTAGAAGAGGCATCGAAACCGAAATCAGCCGAAGCAATGATGAAATCAAACAGAGAAATCAGGCTCAGTTGCAATACGACAAAAATATGGACGTTCTAATTGCTGAAAATGAGATAAAACTCAGCACACTGAAAACAGAACAGCAGATCCAAATCAAGAATAGCGCTAAAACGCCACCAATTGACGAAAAATCCCTGTTTGAGGAAAAACAGAGGGAAACCCTTGGCAAAGTGCTAAAACGCGAAATCAGCGCAAAAGACGCGAATCTAGACCTGGATTTTATGCAGCGCAATCTCAAACAAGCCGAAATAAACCTGACCAAGCACCACAAACATCAAAACGAATTCAATCAGCAGCTTGCCCAGGAGATCGTGAAAAGCGGACTCAAGCAAAGTCATGACAAATTGCAAAGCCTGGTCGATCAACACAACGAATTAACCCAGAACAAACCCTTACTGTTTGGAAAAAAAGTCTGGGAAGCCCAACGTGATGAGATCTACCAGGAACACAAAAAGCTGAAAGGTCAGCATGAACACCAGAAAAAACATGGTGTGAAGGATTTATTGGAGAATGAAAAGTTTAAAGAACATGCCTGGAAGCAGTACCAACAACAACATCCGGCCAAAGCCAAGCAATACCAGACTCTATACCCATCCTATCAAGTCATTAAAAAATGTGTGGATGAGATCAAAGCAGAACAACAGATGAAACTCAGACAAGAACAACAGCTCAAAGCACAGCAACATGCGCCTAAAATGAAATCTCGTGGCATGAGTCGTTAAACAGAGCGAGTGTCTACGAGCGAACTGAGAAAATTTGCCCATCCCTTTCCCTGATTACAAGCTCCCTATCCATTAATCACCTACCCTACAGAGCATCCCGCATGGGTGCGAACTTTCCAAGTTTGATGCCTAAATCGAGCGTAGCGATAAAAAAAGCTCATGAGCGAAGCGAATTCCGAGTTGCTTTTGATCTTGCTTTTGCTTTTTCTCAAATTCACGAAAATATGAACCAAAAATTGCCCCGACGAATCGAGCGAGAGCGAGATTCAATAGAGTTTGAGCGAAGCGAAAACCAAGGGCAATTTTTCATGAAATATGCTTTTAATTATTTTTAAGCTTTTAAATGCTTTTAGATAGCCTGTAAACCTGAATTTATAAGGCTTTGAGAGATTATAAAACGAGGTTTACCTTGCATTAAAACGAGGTTTACCTTGCATTAAAACGAGGTTTACCTTGCATTAAAACGAGGTTTACCTTGCATTAAGCGAGTTGATAATATAACCTCGTCTTATTGACTTAAAAATATAAATTTTTCATATGAAAACCGAACTAATTGTCAAAGATAACGCTTTAATTAATGCTAGTTATAACCTTGATCTAGTAGAACAACGATTAATTCTTTTAGCTATCGTTGAAGCCAGGGAATCAGGTAAAGGGATAAATGCTAATGATCCATTAACAGTTCATGCTGAAAGTTATATCAATCAATTTGGTGTACATCGAAATACTGCTTATCAAGCCTTAAAAGATGCTTGCGATGACCTATTTGCAAGACAATTCAGTTATCAAAGTCTTAGTGAAAAAGGTAATGTCATTAATCACAAGTCAAGATGGGTAAGCGAGGTTGCTTATATTGATAATGAGGCTGTCGTTAGACTTATTTTTGCTCCAGCTATTGTGCCTTTAATAACTCGATTAGAAGAACAATTTACAAAGTATGAGATACAGCAAATAAGCAATTTAACGAGTGCTTATGCTGTTCGCTTATATGAAATATTGATTGCGTGGCGTAGTACCGGAAAAACGCCTCTTATAACTATCTACGATTTCAGACAAAAAATAGGTGTACTCGAGACTGAATACAAAAGGATGTACGATTTTAAGAAATATGTTTTAGATATTGCATTAAAGCAAGTAAATGAACATACCGATATTAATGTCAAAGTTGAACAACATAAAACCGGCAGATCCATTACGGGCTTTTCATTTAGCTTCAAACAGAAAAAGTCAGCAACAAATACAGCCAATGACATTAGTCAGGACAAAGAGCTAAAAATCAATTTGACTGATGCACAACGATATTTATTTGCTAGTAAATTATCAGAACTTCCTGAGATGGCTAAACTTTCACAAGGTAATGAAAGCTATGAACAGTTTGCTGCTCGGATTGTAACCATGCTGCAAGAGCCAAATAAATTAAAAGAATTTATGCCATTACTTCGAAAAGTCGGCTTTCAATGAATGATGTCAATTGACATAGTAAAGTTAACAATCAACTATTAACACTATTTGAAAACTGGTTTACATAATGAAAAAACTGTCAGTTTCAGAACTAGCGAAATTATATGGATATTCAAGACAAGCTGTATATGCCCATATAAAGAAAGGAAATTTATCAAAAGGATCGGATGGATTAATTGACTTTTCAGAAGCCTTGAGAGTTTTTGGGGAACCACAAAAAAGCAATTCTAGTGTCAACCAAAGTCAATCAACTAGTAGGCATAACTTAACAGAAGTTGACTTGCTAAAACGTCAAGTTGACATGCTGGAAAAACAATTAAATCAGGCAATACAGAGAGAAAATCAATCATTAGAACGTGAATCGTTTTATCAAGAACAGATTGAGGCCATGCAGCGCTTACTGGAAGCTCCAAAAGCCAATATGACTACGTTTACCGATCATGACTCTGAACAGGATATAGCAACAGATCCTCGGCCACAGACTGAGTCAAACTATGACGGATTGACTACTCCTCAGAAAGACAATAAACGTATCCCTGTCCCTGAACACGTTGAGCCTGAGCCTAAAAAGAGGGGCTTCCTGAGCCGTTTCTTCCTTCCTTATGGTTAGCCAGGACTCCAATTTTTTGATGAGCCAATTTCAGTGCAAGCACATGAAATAATGACTCATCAAAAAACCGGATGAGGTTTATTAAAACTGAATAAACTTGTGGAACATTGCTTAGTTATTGAGCGTGGAACACGAAAAATCACTGAAAAAGCCTAAGAGTGGTCTCTTAGGCTTTTTTGTACAGAATAATACATTGATTATATTAAGGTTTTATTAATGATTTCGTATAAGGTGTATTATGTTAATTTTAGAGAAACTACTAAATTATATTGAGTTGTAAATATTTGAAATTCCGTTAAGATATTTTGGATTAAATTCTATTCCTAGATAGCATTCGTGTTGACTCATCTCTCCAAAAAACTTTGGTTTTGTTTTCTTATGGTTTTTGCCATAGGATGGAGTAGTGTGTCTGTTGCATCAGTAAAGATAATGCATATCAATATGCAAACTGAAATGAGCCAAGATCATTGTTTAGATCAAGCACAGCAAGTCACTCAACATGGTATTAATCACGAAGTACAGACGAATACCGATTGCCATAATCATTTAGCTATTAATCAGAATATAGATCACAAAAAGTGTCAGGAATGTTCTAGCTTATCCTGCCAGACACAGATCTCATGTCTTCATTCTTTGCAAAGCTCGCTAGATCCCCTAGATACCTTCTATTCTATAGATCAGCCTAATTTTTATTACCTCAACCAATATCTAAATGGGTATTGGCAAGAAATTTCACGTCCTCCTAAAACTTAACCAATTTTTTTAAAATTTATTTATTTTTCAAAATTAAGGTTAAGTTATGTCTCATAAAATTAGTTCGTACCTATTAGCAGGTATTTGTTTTGCATCGTCGCCTTTGGTTTTTGCCGAAGTGCGTGAATATCAGCTTGTTATTGATGAAGCAGTGGTCAGCCCAACTGGAAAGCCTGTAAAGCGCATTACCGTAAATGGTCAATTTCCTGCGCCTTTGCTTGAGTTTGAAGAGGGTGATGAAGCCATCATTCGCGTGAAAAATAATTTAAAAAACCAAGATTCTTCTATTCATTGGCACGGACTGTTGTTGCCGGGCATTATGGATGGTGTACCGGGATTTAATGGTTTTAACGGTATTAAGCCTCAAAGCGAGTATGTTTATAAATTCAAGATTCGCCAAAGCGGGACTTATTGGTATCACGCTCATTCTAAAGGACAGGAACAGGACGGCTTATATGGTTCTTTTGTGATTTATCCAAAAGGTAAAACACCATTGGCAGCACATGAAAAAGCTGAACGTGACTATGTGGTGATGTTGTCAGATTTTCATGAAAAAACCAGTGATCAAATTCAGAAAGATCTTAAAATTTCAGCTGAATACTATCAAAATCAGCGTGAAACCTTGGGTGATGTTTGGAAGCAGGTTAAACGTGATGGCATAAAAGCGACATGGTCTGACCGCAAAATGTGGAATCAGATGCGTATGCTAAAAACCGACATGTCGGATGTTACAGGTTATACCTTCCTCATTAATGGCAAAACACCTGAACAAAATTGGACAGGAATGTTTAAACCGAATG
The DNA here is from genome assembly GCF_013418535.1 of Acinetobacter sp. YH12137. Taxonomy (NCBI): domain Bacteria; kingdom Pseudomonadati; phylum Pseudomonadota; class Gammaproteobacteria; order Moraxellales; family Moraxellaceae; genus Acinetobacter; species Acinetobacter sp. YH12137. The sequence continues at coordinate 13,364 of NZ_VPBW01000046.1, forward strand.
AAAAAATTCGCCTACGTTTTGTGAATGCATCTGCGATGTCTTTCTACGATGTCCGTATTCCTAACTTGAAAATGACTGTGGTCAGTGCTGATGGTCAGCCTGTAAAACCTGTTGCTGTGGATGAGTTTCGTATTGGCACAGCTGAAACTTATGATGTGATTGTGGAGCCAAAAGGCGGACATTATCAAATTGAAGCTGAGTCAATTGACCGTGCAGGCTATGCGATTGGTACACTGCACAATGAATTAAATCCTATGACACATGGCATTCATATGCCTGCACCACGTCCACGCTCACTTTTGACCATGGAAGATATGGGACATGGTGGCGGTGATCATGCAGGAATGGATCATTCGAAAATGAACCACGGCAATATGCAAGGCATGGATCACTCGAAAATGGATCATTCAAAAATGAACCATGGCGATATGCAAGGCATGGATCACTCGAAAATGGATCATTCACAGCATGGCACAGCAAAACCACAAGAAAATGATCAAGTGGTTTATGGTTGGGCAAATGCATCTACACCTGCGGGCAATAAAGCCTTGCAATATAGTGATTTAAAATCTTTAGAACCGCAAAAAGATACTCGTGAAGCTAGCAGTGAATTAGTAGTGCGTTTGGGCGGTACTATGGAGCGTTATATTTGGACGATTAACGGTAAAAAATTCAGCGATGCTGAGCCATTAAAAGTGAAGTATGGCGAGCGTATCCGTATCAAATTTATTAATGACAGTATGATGGCGCACCCCATGCATTTACATGGCATGTTTATGCAGTTGGAGAATGGTCAAGAGTCGGTAGATATGCCGAATAAACACACATTGATTGTACCACCGGGTAAAACAGTGACTGCTTTATTAACTGCGGATGAGTTGGGCGAATGGGCAATCCATTGTCATTTGTTGTATCACATGAGTGCAGGAATGATGAACAAGTTGATCGTGGCAAATGTTAGCGATGAACAAGTGTCTACAACGCCAATTCAAGGTACAAATTCGACTCAAACTCACCAAGTAACTGAGCAAAAAGGAGCTGGACATGCACATCACTAATTTTGTATTTAAAGCGTTTTTTTCTGTTGCGGTATTGAGTTTAACAAGCTTAAGTTTGGCGCACGAAGGGCATCATTCAACTGCTCAGACTGATGGAAAAAATGTACCATCAATGAATCATCAAGCGATGTCTGAGATGGATCATTCACAGCATTCTCCACAAGAGCATGCACAACACATGCAGATGATGGGGAAAATGAATCATGCTGCACATTCAGCACCGATGAACCATCAACATGCAGGTCATCAGCCAATGCATCACAAATCAACAGAGAAACAGCAAGATCAAAAAGTACAGAAAGGAGATCAACATGCGCACCATTAATCTTTTTTCTAAAACTGTTTTAGCAAGCTCTTTGTTGATGGTCAGTGCAGTGAGTTTGGCACATAATGGTGAAGATCATAGTGCGCCTGAAAAAATGACAGTTGCTACATCTTCTAGTCAAAATCAGCCGATGCAAATGGATCGCTCTCAAATGAACCATAGCCAAATGAATCAGGCACAACATCAGGCAACATCTACTGTTAATCATTTACATCATGTACCAGATGCGAATGCTCAGCAGAGTTCGCATTATGATCATCGCTCAGAACACGGTGCGCAAATTTATGCGATTACGACAGTGGACAATAAGTGGCTTGTCAATGAAGATGGCACAGGTGATTTAAAGTCAGAGTTTGAAACCCGTATTGGCACAGATGAAAATAAGGTTTTTATTAAAATTCATGCCGATAAAGAAGAATCGCATGATGCACATTATGATGCCAAACTTTTATATAGCCGTATGATTTCAGACTTTTGGGATGCACAGATTGGTGCACGTTATCGTAGTGAAAAAGTTGAACTCAATGATCATCGCAAAGACACCGAAGAAAATGTTGATGCGGTGATTGGCTTACATGGTATGGCGCCATATTTCTTTGAAACTGATGCTTATCTCTATGCGGGAGAAGACAATTATGCGGGCTTTAGCCTAGAAACGGAACGTGATTTTCTGATTACGCAAAAGTTGATTATTCAACCTTATTTAGAGTTGGATGCGATCTTTAGTGATGACTCTAAATATGCGAAAAAAACTGGTTTAAGCAGTGCAACCGCAGGGCTTGAAACTCGCTATGAAATCAGTAAAAAGATCATGCCGTATATCGACATTGCCTATGAGTATTCAAAAGGTAATGATGAAACGTCGTGGCAAATAGAATCAAACTCTGAGAAAGGTTGGTTATATGGAGCTGGTGTTAGATTTAGATTTTAATTAATTTAATGATTACTAAATAGCTTTATTTAAATAAAACTCTAGCTTAATGTGGCCGGAAGCAAAATGTTAACTTATTTTGCTTCCTTCCATTATTTTAATCTTAATTGAGCTTAATTTTAAAATTCAATCCTTGTACTATATTAAATATTCAGCCCAATATAATATCTAAGCCATAGAATTAAAAAACAATACAAGTGATGACGTCATAAGCCTAAATATGATTAATATTGTTGAATGTATTTTACATGGCAATTTTTCGACATTCTTCTGCACACTGACGGCAAGCCTCGGCACATTGTTTACAATGATCATGTGAATGTTTTTCACACTCTTCCGCACAATATTCACAGATCTTAGCACAAAGCTCACAAATCTCTTTGAGGAAAGGTGAGTTATGTTGTTGCATACGCACACATAGCTGACAAATATCTGCACATTCTAGACAACGTTGAATACATTCACGCATCATCTCTAGATCTTTTTCTTTTAAACAAGAAGTTGCACATTCAGTACAAATAAGTGAACAGTTTGTACATGCAGTAATACAATTTGAAAATTCCATATTAATCATTTTTACTCTCAATTTATATAATCAAAGACATAATTAAAACATAATTTTTTTCCTATTAATTATTTTAAATTACTAGTAAATTTTAATTATTTGTAAACTTAATACATAATTTTAATTTATATGAATAATCTTAATTATTCACTAAATCTTATTTATATTTCAAATTGTTAAAAAAACAGTTCTTAATTAAGATGGATAATCAAGTACCGGCTTTGTTGCATAAATATGTAAGCATCTGATTTAAATAGATTTAATTTTGGATCAAAAAATAATCAAAACTTTTAAAATCATATAGTTATGAAATCTTTGTGCAACAAAGCCACATGAAATTAATAACGACATTCAATTTGAATTAAATACAACTGAATTATATGTGTGATTCATAGACATCATTTCAATATAATTAGTGTCTATGCACAGAGAAATTCAACAAAGACTAAAAATGGGAGCTTGTAGCTCCCATTTTTAGTCTTTGTATAAGGTGTATTATGTTAATTTTAGAAAAACTTTAAATTGACCGTTCGAATAGTTGCCCCATTTCTAGCCTGGTGTAACCACGTTCTTTAAAGATTAAAACAATAGCTTTTCTATAGTCTTCAGAAGTAGAAGTTTTATATTTAGTGATTAATTGCACCTCAGAATTAAGCTGGAGGTCATTTTTTATCGTCAACACTTCCGTAGAGACTTTATTAAAAATCTTGAAATTAAACATACAGGCGCTCTTTATCAATATTGTAGCGGCCCGACTACAACAAACACCTGCCTTAGCTGAGCTAGGCACCCTTGATGGCAAAGATTACAAATTAAAAAAGAATTTGCAAGTTTTGCCCTATTGAAAGTATGAATAGTCAACTAAAGAGGGTTCCATTTAACATAATGGTGATTATACGAAATGCACAAATTGAAACATATAAAAATCAAAAACTTATGATATAAATTATTTGCTCGATGATGTTCAAAATCCGACTTGGAAACAAGTCGGCTTTTTTATGAGCAGTTTTGATAGTTCTTGCCAATAAATTTGTTTAAAAAGTAGTCGATTTTGCGATTTTTTAAATTTTATCAATGTTTGAATGCTTAAAATTATCCACATTTTTTGTGGATAAAATTTAGGCTATTTTGTACGCTCAGGCTTACGTGAATCTCGGCCCTTTGCGGCTATCTAGGATACTGGAACTTTCCTATGATCAAGTCATCAGGAACAGGAAGTTCCATAACATAAAACAAAAATTATAAGTTATTGCACATGGACCAGAGGGTACAACAGCACAATCAGCGACAATAAAAAACCCCGGCAGGATGCCGGGGTTTTTTATTAT
>NZ_VPBW01000047.1:0-17465 GCF_013418535.1 Acinetobacter sp. YH12137
AATGTATATCGTTGGCAGAAGAAATTATTTAGACCAATTATCAAAAGCTTCATTGATGACTTTATTCTCGATAAAAATCATCTGCTACCACAGAGAATCTTTAAATAATAGTGCGTAAGTCCTATATCAGTTTAAATTGTTGTTATTTGTCGGATAATAAATTCTTGAGGCTTTAGTTGTCTTGAAATCTCATAAGAAAAAGTCGGAGTACAACTATTTACGTGCAGTCGAAAATAGATAATTTTATAGCTATATTTTAGTTATTCCTAGCTAACCGAAATTAAAAAAATCCAATAAAAAAGAGTGCCGAAGCACCCTTTAAAATATTCATTTGTAAACTTAATCGCGAACAAATTCGACAGTACCATTTGCCAAAGATTTTACACGTGCTAGTGATTCAACGCGGTAACCTTTTTCAAGTAACAAGTCACGGCCTGGCTGGAATGATTTTTCAATCACAATCCCGATCCCTACCACTTCAGCATTCGCCTGATGAATCAAGTCAGCAAGACCCAGTGCTGCCTGACCATTTGCCAGGAAGTCATCAATCACTAAAACCTTGTCAGATGAACTAATGTGTTTATTTGAAATGGCAATCGTGCTTTCAGTCTGTTTGGTAAATGAAAATACTTTAGAACGGTATAAATCATCTTTTAAAGTGAGAGACTGGTATTTGCGTGCAAAAATCACTGGAACACCAAGCTCTAAGCCTGCCATGACTGCAGGTGCAATACCGGACGCTTCAATGGTAATAATTTTGGTAATACCAGCATCTTTAAACAGACGCGCAAATTCCTGACCAATTTGCTGCATCATGATTGGATCAATTTGGTGATTTAAGAAAGAATCAACTTTCAAAACTTCTTCAGATAGAACGATACCTTCGGCTAAGATTTTCTGTTCTAGTGCGTGCACGGGAGAATCCTCAAGAGCAGGTGCTTTTTAAAGCAAAAGCGTATTGTAAAAAGCACCCAAAAAAAATCAAGCGAAATTCACCAAAAAACCTTAGTTCGTTTTACCGTTATAGCTGGTCAGCAATAAACCGTAAGAGGTTTTCTTGTCGACATGCGATACTTTGACTGGTAAGTAGTCCAGTTTCGGTGCTAACCAGAAAGTAGTTTCACGGCCTGGTTTGTTGTGTTTAATCACTACTTTAATGGTACTAAATGAACCATATTTGGTGCTCACCGTTTCTGTACCTTGTTTGACAAATTTACGGCCTTCCACCTCTTTGGCATCAGCAATGTAGTAATTCGATTTTAAACCACCATTTTTCAGGTCTTCACGAATCTGCAATTCAGCATTTAGCTCATCCAGTACATCTGCTCTCCAGGCAAAAGAACGTTTTTCATCATCTTTCTTGGTGCTGATTGTTTTGCTAGATGGATTGAAGTTGATACTCATGGTGTTGCTATGCACCAAAATCTTACTGGTACGGCTGAAACTGCTTGAACCAATCTTGCCATTATTAAAAGTAAAACGGCTGGTTTCAGTCGCTGAAGCAACGCCACCCGCTTTGGCTGCAAAAACATAGGTCCAGTTATTACCAGATTTGCTCAAGGTACGGGTAGCAGAACCCATATTTTTTCCATTGTAGCTAAACTGATAATTGGCTTGGAAAGGCGCCATGGCGAAGGTCTGGGTGGATAAACCAGTAAGTACCATTGCGGTAGTCAAGCCTACAGTCACCCCTAAAGTTTTGAATACAGTTTTCGCCATAAAGAATTGTCCTGTGTAATTTCAGATAAAATTTATCACTTTCCACTTTTTATTATTTGGTCAAAATGTGGAAAATGAAGGGAGATTTTCAATAAAAATGTATATTTCATGTAGTTACTGGTGTGTTTGTTTAGGTATTGAATTACACACAGTTTAAGTCGGTTCTTTCTGTTTGATCGGTGTGACTTTATTGTCATCCATGTCGTCTTCGTCCCATGTCTCTTCTTTTTCCTGAGAAAGCTTTCTGAACAGGGCTGCAAGATTCACATTACCAATTACGACGAGCTCAGCTTCACGAAGTACTGCATGGTTCACATGAACCTTACCAAGCGTCTCAATCACCGAGCGGTTTTTACCTAACCAGCGGTTTAAATCCAGATGCAATAAATCATCTTTTACTTTAATGACGCCCAGTTTTTCCAGAATCATGCCAAGAGGGTCCTTATTCAGCACGCGCTGATAGAAAAACAGGGCGAATCGTACCCCCAGTTTATAAAAGACATTTGGGTATTTGGCTTCAATCAACTGGGTATCACTGATCTGTTCAAATACAATGAGCTGCGTATTCTTATTCAGCTCCATTTGCACCAGTTTTAAATCAACCGATAAGGTCACGTTCAGACCTTTATAGTCCAGCGTGGCATAGAGTCGTAACCAGTCATCATGCAGATCGGCATGCAGATCTTTCAGCATGGAAACATTGTCAGTGACAAAACGTTGAAATGTTGCATTCAGGAAAACTTGAGACAAAGGAAATTCGCGTTCATCCTCAATAAATCCTTCCGCCTTTTGATATGCCTGGCGAATTTTATTAGAAATATTAGAAATTAGCGTTTGCATCTTTAAGCGTCCTGGCAACTATATGTTTTAATTCGAAGTGTATCTTGTCGAATTGTATAAAAAATACAAGAGTTTCAGCTTGCAGTTTAGCAAAATAAATAGCACCATTTTTAGGGTTTTAGTTATGTAACGTTGAAGATTTGATGGGTTTGGCATTTTTAAAAGAAAAATGCAAAGCCGTTTATTTTTTAATTTTAAAAATGCTGTTTGGGGGATGGACTCAAGTCTGGGTTCGTAGCGATGAGATCAACCATGATATTAATGCCTCTGGTCAAAGCCTGGTGGAAAGATCCAATTTTTAATAGCGCCGTATTTGCAGCTGTTATTTTGCACGTGATTTTTCTCACGCTGGAATTTGGTATGCCACAAGATCAGGAGAGCATGACTAAAGAGATTGCGGTCAGTATTCGTCAAACTGATGAAAAAATTGAGCATGCAGATTTTCTGGCTCAAACTGATCAGCAAGGTTCAGGCAAATTTCGTGAAGCACATCGTATGTCGAGCGATATGCCTGCACCGTTGATGGAGCAAAAGACCGGAGAAGAGCAGCAAGAAAGTCCGGACATGTTGCAACAGCAGCGTGAATTAAGCTTTGAAGAAAAAGTGCTGATGACGACTTTAAGCTGGCAAAAACAGGCGGAAGAAAATCAGCGCAAAAAACTGCAGGAACAGTTACAAAGTCAGTTCCAGGCCAAAGCCGCTATGGTAGCCAGTCTTGAAGCCCAATATCTGCAACGACAACAAAACTTCAGTCGTCAGCAAAAAATTAAAACCGTAGATGGCATCCAGTCCAAACAGGATGTCTCTGCGGCTTATCTGGAAAAATTCCGTCAGAAAGTGGAGTTCTATGGTAACCGCTATTATCCAGACGCGGCCAAACAGCAGAATCTGGCAGGAGAGGTGCGCTTGATGGTGATCTTGAACCAGAACGGCGGAATCCGTGCAATTCGCTTAATTGACAGTTCAGGGCATAATTTGCTAGATGAAGCTGCAAAATCTTCAGTACGCAAGGCAGCACCATTCGGAGCATTTGATGCCAAGATGTCGGATATTTCCGAGCTGAGAATTATTCGAACCTGGCGTTTTGATCCGGCTGAAGCGGAGTTTGAGGTGCGTTAATCTGGGCGCTTCGCCTGTATATAACTACCTTGCTGAGTTCCATCGTCCCAGACCACATTTAAATGGTTTTCATCTATGGCTAGATATTTGGGAAATATCATCAAGTCCTGGTACTTTGGATCTGCTTTTAAGCCAATACACTCTTTATTTTGCCACCATGTTCCTTCGGCAAATTGATCCAGAGCACCATAGGCCAGATACCATTTAAAGGTACCATCTGCTTGTAACAGCAACTCCGAACCTAATTCCATAACTCCGTTTAAATAATAATGGCCTGCCCATGAGCTTTGGTTCTGTTGAAATTTAATTTTTGGGCACATGGGAATTGAGTGGGCATAAAGTGATGAACACAGCCAGGGAGAGAAAATAAGTAATGCAGTCGAGAACAATCTTTTCATTACGTTCTCCTAAAATTTTTGAAGCACAGTTCTTTGTTAAAGTTCATTATGTGCTTATGTATTTCTAGAAGAAATCATGAATGCGTAAGCAGATATTTTTTTAAAACTCTGTATCTAAGAACAGATCAAGAAAAAAATAAATAAGGATCGATGAGTATTTAATTTAAATGTGCATCATAGCGCCGTAAAACTTCACAGACTTCCACGCTGAAATATGTATACCAGCTATTTTTCCCTAGCTCTTGAGCAGCCTGATGTTCAGCATCTGCATGCCAGGCGCGAATATCATGAAGACTGTTCCAGTAAGAAAGCGCAATTTCCTGAGTACCTTCGGTTAAGGCTTCAAAATACTGGCACTGAAATTGTGAAAGGGCTCTTTCTCTCATTCGCTGGGCTGTTTCAAAATAACACTGATCTAATTCTTTAATTTGCGCTTTGAAAATCACGACATATTTCATGAAGGTTTTTATTTTATTTCTTAAATTGAGCTTATTATGAAGTGAATAAAATGAAAAAAGCGAGCCTTAGCCCGCTTTTTAATTATTGAATTTTAATCTCTTTCCAGATAAGGATTAGCAATACCCAGTTTGTCCAGAATCTCGATCTCAATGCCTTCCATTTCTTCAGCATCTTCCTCTGAAGTTTCATGGTCATAACCCATCAGATGCAAAGTGCCATGTACCAGCATATGGGTGAAATGGATTAGTGGAGCTTTGTCCTGTTCAGCAGCTTCACGCAGCACTACTGGAATACAAATCACCAGATCACCGATCGGGAAAGCATCCAGAACCTGTGCCATTTCATCTGGAAGTTCACTTGGAAAAGACAGGACATTGGTCGGTTTATCCTTGCCGCGATATTCCAGATTGAGTTTATGACTTTCGTCATTATCGACACAGGCAATGCCAATTTCACAATCACTTTGGGTACCGATATGGCGCAAAGTGGTTTCTACAACTTTTTTAATATAGGCACGTTTCAGCACCAGTTCTGGTGACTGAAAGTCCTGTTGCAGGGAGAGACTAAGTTTCAACGTGAATCCTTAAAAATTAAATAACAATGCAGCTTTAATGCTGTGCATCAGCCGCAGCATCATTCTCGGCTATCAAGGCTTCCTGACGGGCTTTACGCTCAGCACGAGCCTCAGCGCTTAAACGCTGCTGTTCACTGTCCCAGCCTTCGTAGGCTTCAACAATTTTCTGAACCAGCTGGTGACGCACGACGTCACGAGAATGGAAACGGGTAATATGAATTTCAGGGATTTTATCAATCACACGTAAGGCATGTGCCAGACCAGACTGCTGACCTCGTGGTAAATCCACCTGAGTCACGTCACCAGTAATCACTGCACGTGAACCGAAACCTAAACGGGTCAGGAACATCTTCATCTGTTCAGGTGTAGTGTTCTGGGCTTCGTCCAGAATCACAAAAGAATGATTCAGGGTACGACCACGCATATAGGCAAGCGGTGCAACTTCAATAATCTGACGTTCGATCAGCTTGGCCACTTTTTCGAAACCAAGCATCTCATACAAGGCATCATAAAGGGGACGCAAATACGGGTCGATCTTCTGGGTTAAATCCCCCGGCAGGAATCCAAGTTTTTCACCCGCTTCAACTGCAGGACGAACCAGTAAGATACGCTGGATTTCATTACGCTCCAGCATATCTACAGCGGCTGCAACGGCGAGATAGGTTTTACCGGTACCCGCAGGGCCAATACCAAAGGAAATATCACTTTGCAGAATACGCTGTACATAACGTTTCTGGTTGGCACCGCGAGGATTGATCCGGCCTTTGCGCGTCTGCAGCCAGACATTGTCCAGACCGGTATGTTCCTGTTCTTCCAGGTTCTCCTGGAGTTCACGATCGGTCTGGCTACCTTGAATCATCATATGCAAAGTATCTGCACTGATCTGCTGGCTGTGTTCAGATTCTTCATGAAGACGTTGCAAGAGCATTTCGGCTCTCTCAACGGCATCGATTCCACCATCGATAAAGAAACTTTCACCTCGGTGGGAAATTTTGACGTCTAAACGTTGTTCAATTTGTTTCAAATGACCGTTATAGGCACCTAAGACGGCTTGTAAACGGTCCATCGAAATTCCAGGAAAAGCTACTGTACGTCGAATCGTTGCAGTCAAGAGTGTTCCTTTTAGAAGTGTACGTTATATGCTCTACATTACGCCACGTCAGGCTCAAGATTCAAGAGCTCACCGTAAACTAAATTTAAAGTTTTAATTTCGGTAATTTCGATCTCTGCAAAACGTCCTACCCACGATGCATCGCCAATAAAGGTGACATAACGGGTGTTGTCTGCTGTACCGACCAGAACGTTCGGATCTTTATCAGAAACTTTCTCAACCAGTACGCGCTGGACTGTACCGAGCATGGCATCTGTTTTACGAATACTGGACTGTTTAATCCAGTCCTGAACTTTGGCCAAGCGTTCTTTTTTCACCTGTTCAGGTGTCGTATCTTCCAGCTCTGCGGCAGGGGTGCCCGGACGTTTGGAATAAACAAAACTATAAGAATGGTCGAAATCCAGATCCTGAATAAACTGATAGGTTTCTTCGAAGTTCTCATCGGTTTCGCCCGGGAAGCCGATAATAAAGTCTGAAGATAAATGCATGTCTGGACGAACTTTACGTAACTTTTCGATTTTCTCGATATACACATCAATGGTGTGGTTACGTTTCATCGCCTGCAATACATCATTGGAACCGCTTTGTACCGGTAAATGCAGATGTGACACCATCTGTGGCAGGTCACGGTAGCACTGGATCAAATCATCATTGAATTCCAGTGGATGCGAAGTGGTATAACGAATACGGCCAATACCTGGAATTTCTGCAACCAAACGTAACAGATCGGCAAAAGTACAGATTTTTCCGTCAAAGGTCTCACCGCGATAACCATTCACGTTCTGACCGAGCAGGGAAATTTCACGCACACCTTTTTCTGCTAAGCCAGCAATTTCAGCCAGAACGTCATCCAGCGGGCGAGATACTTCTTCGCCACGTGTATATGGAACTACACAGAATGAACAGTATTTTGAGCAGCCTTCCATGATCGAAACAAAGGCCTTATAACCTTCAACACGCGGTTCAGGCAGGAAGTCAAATTTTTCGATGTCCGGGAACGAAATATCGACCAGTTTAATTTTTTCTTTTTTCGGTTTTTCGACCTGCTCAAAATGCTGGTCCAGCATTTGCGGTAAACGGTGCAAGGTTTGCGGACCAAAAATCATGTCCACATAATTGGCACGTTTCTGGATATTGTCACCTTCCTGAGAGGCCACACATCCGCCGACACCAATAATCAGGTCAGGATTTTTTTCTTTCAGCTTGCGCCAGCGGCCCAATTCTGAGAATACTTTTTCTTGTGCCTTTTCACGGATCGAGCAGGTATTCATCAGCAGAATATCCGCTTCTTTAGGATCGGTGGTTAGCACATAGCCATGGGAATCGCCCAGCAGATCTGCCATACGGTGACTGTCATACTCATTCATCTGACACCCTTGCGTTTCGATATACAGTTTTTTAACTGAACCATCGATGGCTGGGGTGTGCGCTGGCTGGGTAACAGTGTTTTCTGAGGCAGCTGGGGCACCATTTGGAATGAAGGTTTGAACCGTCATGTAGGCTCCTACAAGGTAATACGTCGAAAGAGTGAACGAATAATCCGTTTGCATAAACAAACGGGTAAAATAAAAATTCAATTCACGTTCTGAAATCTTTAAACGGCGCATATTTTAGCAGGAAAGTCGCTTAAACTTATAGCCTAAAATGCGGCTGGGAAAATATTGATTTATGGACAAAAAGTGTCTGAAAATTAATATTGTCTAATCATAAGGTTACATAAGTGAACAATACAGTGGGTTATAATTTTCCGGCTAACTCTTATGATAGGCAACAGGGGCTGGGCGAAAAATCGATGATAGAAGGCAAATTGATGTTTAAACACACTAAAAATATGAAGAAATATTATAAATTACTAAGCTTGAGTGTGGCGTGTCTCTGTTCAATGAGTGCGCAAGCAGCAGAAGAACAATTTAATGATGCCTTACGCGCGGCAAATGCTGGAAATGTCGGACAATTACAGCAATATCAGTCTGCCATGCAAAATGATGCCTTGGGCTATTATCCTGAATACTGGATTCTGAACCAGAACCTTGGCTCCCAACCTGCCAGTCAAATTATCAGTTTTGCCCAACGTTATCCTCAGTCGGCTATGGCAGAAAAACTCGCAGCCGATTATGTCGAAGAAAAAGTCAAAATGGCTGACTTTGCCACTGCGCAACCAGTTCTGCAATATGTCACCAATGCCGATCCGGCTGAAGCCTGTGCAGTTGCGCAAGTCCGTGCCAAAAGTGGCGATCAGCTGGTCTATGCTGAGTTTAAGGATGTTTGGCTAACCACCAATTCTCAACCTGAGTCTTGTACAGGCTTGGGACGCATGATGTTATCCAGTCCGCTTATGACCAATGAAGACCGCCAGCAGCGTTTGTGGGTGCAATTACGTGCTGGTCAGTCTGGACAGGCTATTGCCACTGCACAAGGTTTAGGGCTTAACCTGTCTCTGGCTCAGCTCAATACGATTCAGGCCAATCCAACCAATTATTTATGGTCAGCCCCTAAAAGTACTGCCGCTGATCATGCCTATCTGATTTATGCGTTGGGGCGTCTGGCAGATAGCGATCTTGATTCAGCAATGTCCATTGTAAAACGTACTGCTGAAGGCACACCGGTACAAGTACAAAAAACACTATTCAGAACTGTGGGTTATATCGGCGGCACTACGGTAATGAAAAATAACTTCAACCGTGAAGTGCTGAACTATCTGGATGCCAGTTATGGTTTGCCATTTAGTCCGGAAGAAGCCGAAATTTATGCCCGTCAGGCGATTCGTTTTAGTGCCTGGGAAAGTCTGATTCGTGCCATTGATGCCATGAGTGTGAACCAGAAACAGGAAGACCGCTGGCAATATTGGCTGGCACGTGCCAGTGAACAGCGCACAGATCGCGCTTCAAAACAGGCGGCAGAAAGTATCTATAAAAAACTGGCAGTCGGTGAGGATTATCATAACCTGCTAGCGCGAGATAGATTAGGCCAGTTAACGGCTTCTACACCGAACTCGGCACAGCCATCCAGCCAGGCCATGCAACGCCTGAACCAAGATATTCATTTCCGCCGTGCCTTTGTCTTGCGTAGTATTAATGCGCCAGAGAATTATATTAACCGTGAATGGAACTGGGCAGTTCGACAGGCTTATTTAAGAAAAGATGACGATTTACTGTTGGCAGCAGCCAAACGTGCGATGGATATGGGCTGGTATGACCGTGCCATTTATGCAGCAGATCGTACTGCGGACAAGCATAATTACAATTATCGTTATCCGATGCCACATCAGAATTATGTCGTGAGCCATAGCCGTAATGCTGGCATTGATGCCGCTTGGGCTTATGGTTTGATGCGTCAGGAAAGCCGGTTTAATACCGGCGCACGCTCTCATGTAGGCGCTGGTGGTTTGATGCAAATCATGCCGGACACCGCCAAACTGGTTGCTCGTCAAATGGGTGAGACTTATAACCCCGCAGCCTTAACCGATATGAACACCAATATCCGTTACGGAACTTACTATTTATCAACAATTCAGCGTCAATTGAGCAATAGTCCAGTACTGGCTACAGCAGGTTATAATGCCGGCCCGAACCGTGCCCGCCGTTGGCAACCCGAATTCCAAAGTATTGCTGCGGATCAATATACCGAAACCATTCCTTTACTGGAAACGCGAGATTATGTGAAACATGTCATGACGAACGCGACATATTACGGTATTTTATTGGGACAGGGCGCACAATCGGTCGGTAAGCGTATGCAAGCCATTCCGTTACGTAATACACCATAGCATTCAAAAAATCTAAGGGAAGGATAGTTTGTTGATCAAGGGAATAAGGGGTGCTCAAATTTCTGCTGGATGGGCTGCACTTTTATTTTTAGCAGCAAGTCCAGCTGCCTTTGCATTGCCAACGGGTTATGTCATGGACATCCAGATGGTACCGGCACTTTGCAGTCTGGATCCGGCCTACAGTAAAAAAAGAAAATGTCTTGAAGGTTATTCCCTAAATATTTCTGGTCTCTATCCTCAAACCACATCAACACATTGCACTACTACCAGTTCTGCGAAGTTACCGCCTTTGCAGGCTAAAGTGGTGGCCCGTATCATGCCGGATGAAAATACCCGCGCATTGCTCTGGCATAATATTGGCGGCTGTATTCCGATGAATGCCACGCAGTATTTTCGTACGGTGATCAATCATGCTGATCGTCTGAAAGTTCCAGAAGAACTTACTGAGCAGGAAAGCCATACCGTTTCCATTGATATGCTGCGTTCCAAATTTCTGAAAATCAATCCGCAACTGCCTTCAACAGCATTGCGTTTTAACTGCCATCAGACCCGCGCATCCAGTCTGCTGACGTCGATTCAGGTCTGCTACAACGCCAATGGCGGCTATAAAGGCTGTCCTGCAAACATTATTAATACATGCCCAAAAACTGTCACAATAAAAGGCACATACTAAGCTTTTTAGCCAAATTAATTTATATTTCCTATCATACTTTTGTTGAAATCCATTCTCTTTTACATGCATCTCGAAGAGGATTGGAGTACAATCTTTGCCGTTTATGATTATTAAGATTAGATAGAACAGCTATTTAATCATTATGACGATCCTCTCAATTGGAGATAATTACATGAAGCAACCTGTTCGCGTTGCCGTTACTGGCGCTGCTGGTCAAATTGGTTACAGCCTATTATTCCGTATCGCAAGCGGTGAAATGCTTGGTAAAGACCAACCAGTTATTCTTCAATTATTAGAAATTCCTGTTGAGAAAGCTCAGCAAGCGCTTAAAGGCGTAATGATGGAACTAGACGACTGTGCTTTCCCATTATTGGCGGGCATGATCGGTACTGATGATCCTAAAGTAGCTTTCAAAGATGCAGACTATGCTCTATTAGTTGGTTCACGTCCACGTGGTCCTGGTATGGAACGTGCTGACCTGCTTAAAGTAAATGGCGAAATCTTCATTGGTCAAGGCCAAGCACTGAACGAAGTTGCTAGCCGTGATGTTAAAGTTCTTGTTGTAGGTAACCCTGCTAACACTAACGCTTACATCGCAATGAAATCTGCTCCAGATCTTCCAGCGAAAAACTTCACAGCAATGTTGCGTCTTGACCACAACCGTGCGTTAACTCAACTTGCTCAAAAAGCGGGTGTTGCAGTTTCTGACATCGAAAACATGACTGTTTGGGGTAACCACTCTCCAACAATGTATGCTGACTACCGTTTTGCGAACGTAAACGGCGAAAGCTTGAAAGACAAAATCAACGATGCAGCTTGGAACAAAGACGTATTCCTTCCAACTGTTGGTAAACGTGGTGCTGCGATCATCGAAGCACGTGGTTTGTCTTCTGCTGCTTCTGCTGCAAACGCTGCAATCGACCATATGCGCGATTGGGCTCTTGGCACAAACGGAAAATGGGTAACTATGGGTATTCCTTCTGACGGTTCTTATGGTATTCCTGAAGGCGTAATGTTCGGTTTCCCTGTAACTACTGAAAACGGTGAATACAAAATCGTTCAAGGTCTTGAAATCGACGAATTCAGCCGTGAACGTATCAACGTTACACTGAACGAGCTTGAAGAAGAGCGCGCTGCAGTTGCTGACATGATCAAATAATTTAATCTTTTTAAGATTAAGTTAAAAAAGCACTCCATTGGGGGTGCTTTTTTATTGCTATTTCTAAAAAATTTAAAGAACAAAAAATAACATCTTGTGAAGGAGGGACAACTGAACTTTGCGAGTGGCTCATCTAGTTTAATAAGAAGAATCATCAACAAAAGAGGAGGTACTGAGATGTTAGAGCAGCGACCTACCATGGAACTTTTTTTTGAGCAACTCGGCTTGGATTCAAGCCCGGAAGCAATCGATGAATTTATCAAAACCCATCAGATTGGGATGGACGTCCCCTTACATAAAGCTCCTTTCTGGACCAAAAACCAACATGATTTTCTGATTGGTCACTGGAAAGAAGATGATGACTGGGCAATTTTTGTAGATGTACTCAATGAGCAATTGCATATTGAGGCGGAAGGAAGTGGTTCTTGTGATCTACCTTCTTCTAAGCGTCAATAATATTTTCAAATCAATGAACTGATTATTTTTATGATGGAGTGAGCGAATGGTATTAGAACAGCAAGTGACTTTAGAATTATTATTTGAGCAATTAGGCTTGCCTGCTGATGAAGCATCAATTGATGAATTTACCAAAAATCATCAGCTACCATCAGACGTGATTTTGCCGGATGCAGATTTCTGGAATGAGGGGCAAAGCGCTTTTCTTCGCGAACACTGGCATCAGGATGATGAATGGATCGTAATCATTGATAAACTGAACCAGCTTTTACATGTCGAAAGTGATAAAGAAGGCCCTGAAAGCAATTAAAGTTTCTTTATACAAAAAGACACAACAAAACCTAGTCCTTTGACTAGGTTTTTTTTGTCTTATCTTATAAGTTAGTCCTATAAATAACTACAATATATCTGATATAAGGAGGGCATATGCTCGGGAAGAACCAACCATCCTTAGAACTGTTATTTTCTCAACTCGGCCTGGCTAACAGCCCGGCGGCAATTGAGCTTTATATACGTACTCATCAGCTACCTGCCCATATGTCACTGCATGAAGCACCGTTCTGGAATAAAGCGCAGCGTTCGCTGTTGATTAGTCATCTGGTACAGGATGATGACTGGGCAATCTGGATTGATGAACTGAATCAGCAATTGCATCTGGATGCAGATCGACGCCGTTTGGCTTGAGTCAATTAAATTAATTCATAAAAAATGCCTCATCAATGTGAGGCATTTTTATAGGAACAGATTTCGTTGTTTTAATGCATACGGCTACGCAGAATCTGGATAAACCATTCCAGTTGACGATATTCATCAAATGCCGGATGCTGGCCTACCAGTTCATGGTCAAAATGGGCCGTTTTACTGTATTTATTTAGCCAGTGACGAGTCATGGCAGGCTCTTTCTTACTGGCAGATGCATAAGCCAGGAAGAAATAAATATCCGCATGCTCATAATTGGTCATTGGTTTTAGAATCTGCTGGGTAATAAGCGCATAATGATCTTCTTTGGTCAGCTCAAAGTAGATCATATAGGCTTTGGCCAGGTGTAAAGACAGATTGATATACAAATCCAGTGGCATTTCTTCAAATTCAATCCGGCTCTGCTCCAGCAGAACAATCGCTTCTTGCAGGAAATGCACCTGCTCTTGACGTAACTGGCTAATAGTCACCAATTGCAGACGAAGATCCGCCCGTTCAAGCGCCAGCTCAGGCGTATTGCCATTTAAAAACAGCTGATCTGTTTCACCAATGCGTGCAATGATCTCTTTGGGGGTTGGTCGCATGAACGCAGTCCTTATATCTCAATGATTGCTATATGAGGCTGAAAATTGAAATTTAAAGCGTGGAAAAAGGATTAGAGCAAACAGGTATCACTTCTTAACCAGGCGGTGATTGATAAACGTTGATGTTTGGCTTTTAAAACTTCATGCATTAAATCACTTTGGAAGAAGGCAATACGGTTTGGTTTAGGCTGGATAATATGCCATTGATCATTTTTATCCTGCAGATGTAGTTCGCCGCCCCAGTTATCTTGCCAATCATCATGCAGATAATAAACCGCAGAAATCATCCGGCCATTTTTGCCTTGAGGATTATCGCGATGCAGGGCATAGAACTCACCCGCGTTATAGCAGGCAAAATGGGCTTCCACATCTTTAATGCCGAGGAAGAAAGCGCGGTTCAGCTCATGACCTAAAGCCTGTAAGGTTTGCACATGCTGGTTAGAAATTTCCAGATCTTCATTGAGCCAGAGAATGTGATCACTGCGGATATTGCTGACTACGCCATTCTGAATGGCTGCATCACGAAAGCGTTCCAGATTACTGGTACATTCAGCAATCAGCTGTTCAACATAGGATGGGGCATAAGCATTGTCGATCATGCTAAAACCATGCTGATCTAGATCATCAATAATCTGATCAACTGGCCAGGTTGCCGGGAGTTGAACTGCTTCCATAGAAACTCACCTAGAAGGGTAAATTGGGGTCGCGCTATTCTATGTAAGAATCGGGTCTGAACGAAACTATTTTTCATGTTAAAATAGCGGTTGATATTAGGAATTAATGAAACATGAATTACCGTCACCATTACCATGCTGGCAACTTTGCCGATGTCATGAAGCATGTATTGTTGCTTCAATTATTGACTCGACTCAATGCAAAAGATAAACCATATCGCTATGTAGATACACATGGTGGTGCAGGTAAATATGATTTATCCACCTCTGAAGCGCAAAAGTCAGGGGAATTCCTGAACGGTATTCATCGTCTGATCAAGCTGGATGATTCGGTCAAGCGTAATGCGCCAGAAGGCGTACAACAATATTTAAAAATTGTTGAGAAAATGCGTGAAAACTTTGGTAAAGGTGCATATCCGGGTTCACCTTGGTTTGCACTGGAAGGCATGCGTGAAATTGACAAGGCCACCATTTTTGAAATGCAGCGTGATGTGTTCCAGCAGTTACGTCATAACATTTTTGACAAACGCGCCGGTTTGCATGAGCGTGATGCGTATGAAGGCTTGCTCGCAGTCATTCCACCGAAAGAAAAACGTGGTCTGGTGATGATCGATCCGCCGTATGAGCTGGAGCGTAAAGACTTCCCACAGCTGGTTGAATTACTGGTTGCTGCTTATAAAAAATGGCCGACAGGCGTATTTGCAGTTTGGTACCCAATTAAAGACCGTGCCATGATTGAACGTTTCGAGAAGAAAATGTTCAAGACCGGGATTCGCCGTCAGTTGGTATGTGAAATCTGTGTATGGCCAGATGATACACCAGTGGGTTTAAATGGTTGTGGTTTACTGGTGATTAACCCACCTTGGAAGTTCTCTGAAGATGCAGACGAAGCGCTGCAATGGTTATTCCCGCATTTGCGTATGCAGGAAAATGGCGGTCATGCAGCAGTTCGTTGGTTAGTAGGCGAATAATATTTTAAAGATCGGGTCATAGTTAGGATCGACAAGAATGACAAGTACAAATAAGCCGGAACACGAATCTTCGAAAGATTTGCCATTTGATGGCATCACCTTCGAGGTGGAAGAGGTAGAGCATACCCAGGAAGGGCAAAGAGTTAAGCGTCGAGGTATCTATCTGTGGCCTAACCTGATTACAACCGCTGCGTTGTTATCAGGCTTTTACTCGATTATTGCCAGCATGAATGGTGAGTTTCAGCAAGCTATTTATGCGATTTTCTTGGCAGCTTTATTTGATGGTCTCGATGGTCGTGTGGCACGTGCGATTGGGGCACAAAGTCCATTCGGTGAACAGTTCGACTCACTATCCGATATGCTGGCATTTGGGGTGGCACCGGCTATTTTGATGTATAGCTGGGGATTAAGTGATTTAGGCCGTATCGGTCTGGCGGCTTGTTTTGTCTATACGGCTTGTGCAGCTTTCCGTCTAGCCCGCTTTAACGTTCAGATTGGAGTGGTGGATAAACGCTATTTTATTGGCGTTGCAAGTCCATTAGCAGCCGTCATTATTATTTCACTGGTCTGGGTAGGATTGGACTTCCCGGCTGTGTTTGATATTCGTGATTTTACTGTACAAATCATTAATGCTGCGATTATCGTAATCGTTGGCTTATTGATGATTTCTAATATCAAATACTATTCATTTAAAACCGTAGAGCGTAGACGGGTGCCGTTTTTCGTGTTGCCGATCGCGGTGTTTATCTTTGCAGCGATGACTTATAATATTCCGGTAGGGATTCTCGTGATCTCTGTCATCTATGCTTTGTCTGGTTTCATTACAACCTTTATGGCAAAAAGACAGAGTACCTTATAACAATATAAAAATAAGGAGTTTGAGATGCAGTTTCTTCAAGATTTTCTAGATCGTTCGAAACAGCTGAATCAGACTCCTGCTGTTTCCCAGCATAATCTTGCCTATCATGGGCCAAACCAGAAATATAAAATTATTCATCAGGGCCTGACGCTTCCTGATCTGCCTGCACCCCTTCATTATCTTAATTTTCTTAGTATTATTGGTCAGCCTAATGCACCGATGTTGGCTAACCCGAGTGCTATTCAAACCAATGCACTGGATACAGCCACAGTAATCTGTAGTACCAGTCCGCATATGGCGGGACAATTAAATTGCTATTCAATCAAAAAGGATTGCAAGTTTCAGTATGGCCTGTTTCAGTTTCTAGATCGTGAAAAACTGACCGGCGACTTTCCACATTTTCGTTTACAACGTTTTGATTCTGAACTGGGCTTTGATCTCAGCATCCATACGACCAATCTGATTTCACACTTTACCCAAATGCGCTTTGCACTGGCTGATCATTGGTCTTTGCTTTGTTATTGTCAGGGCACCTTACATTATAAAGATCAGAAATACCTTATCGAGAGTTTAGGTAGTTTTGAATTTGCACGAAGCTTTAATTTTCCCTATTTGCCTTTAGCCTTTCTGACTTATCAGATTATTAACCTGAGTGAAGGACGGCAATTATTGTTGGCACAAATTAGAGATAGTCTGAACAGCATTGTGCAGTCACGAATTTATCTGCGTGACTTGAAAAATATGACCAGTCAAATGTTCGATCAAAAAGTCTATTTCAAGGTGCATCGGGTTTATCCGAGTGTGACTACTCCAAATGGGCAAAAGATGTATCTGCCGCGTGAGTTTGAATGGTGCTATGAAGATGGCAAAGGAATGCAGATCTGGCTGCAGGGACAAAGCCGAGGAGATTTCAAATTTGGTCTGGCTGCGGGTTATGTTGGAAGCTTTAATTACGAAGTTAGAATTAATGGCGAGACTGAGCATGGGGACGGGGGCTACTGTGAATATATAGATTGCCGCTCCTTGCGCTTTCAGGAACACAATAAAAAAGAGAAATTATTAAGTACATTGGCCAATCCTATACCTTTAATGCTCAAAAAATAGGGAAAATCGGCATTTTTGTAGAAATAATAATCAACTGAAGTATTTTCTTAAAAATAGGGGTTGCGCTTGCTTGGGATTGGTCTATAATGCACATCCATCGGCGGTGATGAAGATTAAAACTCCTGATAAAACAGTAACTTAGCATGAGATGGTTGAGTTGGGTTTTAGAAAGGAAGTTTAAAAATAATTTTCATTACTGGTTGACTTTCTAGAGATAGAGAGTAATATAGCCGACCTAGCTTGCTACTGACGAAGTAGCAAGAAGATCATTAAGAGATTATGAAGAACAACTTGTGTGGA
>NZ_VPBW01000048.1:0-16932 GCF_013418535.1 Acinetobacter sp. YH12137
TCATGAAATACGGTATTCTGATGTGACAAAACCTGAATCCTGGTCGTTAAAGTGTTTGTTTGCACTCATATTTTAACTGTTAGGACTCAGGTTTTTTTATTTAAAGCAAACTATGGGACAGCAGTGCGCCTGAGCGTCCTTTTTTATCTATCCAGATCAGTCAAACAACCGATCAAAGAAAGATTTTTTCTTTGGAGAAGACTGGCTGCCCTCATCTTCCATGGTCGCTTGCAACTCTTTCAACAGTTCACGTTGACGTGCAGTCAGGTTCACTGGTGTTTCTACAACAACACGGCAAAGCAGATCACCTTGCATGGTTGAACGTACTGGTTTCACGCCCTTACCACGTAGGCGGAACAGTTTACCGGTTTGCGTACCTTCAGGAATTTTCAGGCTGACACGACCATCTAATGTCGGAATCTGAACTTCTTTACCCAAAGCTGCATCCGCAATTGAAATTGGCACATCCATATACAGATCTGCACCGTCACGCTGGAAGATTTCGTGTTCACGTACCACGACTTCAACGTATAGATCACCTGATTGGCCATCACGAATCGCTTCACCTTTACCAGTCAAACGTACGCGGTCGCCATTGTCCACACCGGCTGGAATAGTAACTTCCAAAGTTTGCTGACGGTCAGATACACCTGAACCATGACATTTATTACATGGATTCTTGATGATCTTGCCCTGGCCACGACAGGTACTACAGGTTTGCTGTACCGAGAAGAAACCTTGCTGCATACGTACCTGGCCGGCACCATGACAGGTTGGACAGGTTTCAACATCGTTCGGATTTTTAGAACCTTTACCATCACAGGCGTCACATGGCGCTGGTGCAGTAAAAGTAATGGTTTTCTTAACGCCTTTGACTGCTTCTTCAAGCGTCAATTCCATCACATAGCGTAAGTCTGAACCACGGCGTTGACGTTGCTGGCCACGGCCCCCCCCACCAAAGGCTCCACCGAAAATATCCCCAAACTGGCTGAAAATATCTTCCGCACTGAAACCACCGAAGCCGCCAGCACCACCGCCCATACCACCTTCAAAGGCTTGATGGCCCATACGGTCGTACATGCTGCGTTTTTCGCTGTCTGACAGAACTTCATACGCTTCTGAAGCTTCTTTAAACTTCTCTTCAGCTTCAGGATTGTCCGGGTTACGGTCTGGATGATATTTCATCGCCAACTTACGGTAGGCTTTTTTAATTTCATCATCACTAGCGGTTTTAGAGACGCCCAAAACCTCATAATAATCACGTTTAGCCATGTCTGGCGATGCTCCTCACGGAATTCTATTTAATATTGACTGTGGTCTAAAATTGGGGTTAAACCCAGCTTTACAAGGGGAATTCTGAAAAAAAAATTGAAAGCTTAGAATACGGCTTTGTTTTGAGAAAATTTGAAGATGCCTTTGAACCAGGCATTAATGAGGAAAATAATGGCAATAAAGCTGAATACTACACCTGCGACTGTGCAGGCTTTCACCCAAAGCTGGCTATCCCAGGCGAAGAAAAAT
Source organism: Acinetobacter sp. YH12137 (assembly GCF_013418535.1). Taxonomy (NCBI): domain Bacteria; kingdom Pseudomonadati; phylum Pseudomonadota; class Gammaproteobacteria; order Moraxellales; family Moraxellaceae; genus Acinetobacter; species Acinetobacter sp. YH12137. The sequence goes on from NZ_VPBW01000048.1 coordinate 1,522, forward strand.
AGTGGAATGAACCAGAGCGCTGCAAAAATCGCGAGTACTGAATAAATTACAATATTACGCATGATCCAGAGTGCCTGTGCCTGTAACCAGACTTCGGCATAATCAATCTGGGTCACCTTACGTGCATACCAGTAGGCGAATATGCCGCTCACCACTGTAAACAAAGCAAAAAACATGAAGACATAAGCCATCGCCACGGAGCGTCGCATCTTGGTGAGTGTGTCTTGAGTCATGTTTAGTCAACCTTAGTGTGCGGCCCAGCACAAGCGAGTTCCGCAGCAGTATGTCTTTTTTGAATTATTAAAAAATCAGGTACTACTATATTGAAATTTTCAATATTTCGCACCTGAAATTATGACAAATTTAAACAGAATTTAAACTTTTTTTCACTTTAAACCATTGTGCATATAAGGCTGGCAGGAAAAACAGCGTTAATAGCGTTGCCACGATCAATCCTCCCATAATGGCAACCGCCATTGGCCCGAAAAAAATGCTTCTGGATAAAGGAATCATGGCCAGAACGGCAGCCAGTGCAGTCAGGACAATCGGACGGCAACGGCGCACTGTGGCATTGATAATGGCATTCCATTGCGACTCACCGGCCTGAATATCCTGTTCAATCTGGTCAATGAGAATCAACGAGTTACGCATGATCATTCCTGACAAAGCAATCGTACCCAGCATGGCCACAAAGCCAAAAGGTTTATTGAAAATTAACAGGAATAAGACCACGCCAATAATGCCCAATGGCGCCGTCAGGAAGACAATAAAGGCACGTGAAATACTTCTAAGCTGGATCATCAATAAAGTCATCACCACCGCTAAAAATAATGGCATACCCGCATTCACTGAGTTCTGCCCTCGCGCAGATTCTTCAACTGTCCCGCCTACCTCTATTAAATAGCCACTTGGCATTTCTGATCTGAGCTGTGCCAACTGATCTTTCAGCTCGTTGACCACGGTTGCCGGTTGCAGTTGCGTCCGGATATCAGCCCGTACCGTAATGGTCGGCAAGCGATTCCGATGCCAGATCAGGCCTTCTTCAAAGCTGTATTCGATCTTGGCAATCTGGGCCAGAGGAACTGAACTCCCATTCGTAGTCGGTACTGCCAGACTACTCAGTGAACCGACATCGACACGTTCAGCCTGATCACCCCGTAAGCGGATTTCAATCAGCTCACGTTTCTCACGGTACTGATCAATCGCAGTTCCAGAAATTGAGCTATTCAGGAAATTCGCCAAATCGCTACTGCTTACTCCCAACTGACGGGCGCGGTCCTGATCAATATCCAGCTTAATCACTTTACTTGGTTCACCCCAGTCCAGATGCACATTGGTGGTATTCGGATTGTCTCCGACCGTTGCTGCAACTTTCTGTGCCCATTGGCGGACTAATCCCAAGTCTTCACCCGATACGCGGAACTGTAATGGATAGCCAACGGGTGGGCCATTTTCCAGTAGAGACACTCGGGTACGAGCTTCTGGTAACAGCACCCGAATCTGGTCACTTAAAGATTTACGGATTTCATTGCGGTCTTCAAGTGATGAAGCCAATACCACAAACTGGGCAAAGCTGGCTTGCGGCAATTGCTGGTCTAATGGCAAATAGAAACGCGGTGAGCCGGTACCGACATAGACCACATAGTTATCAATCCCCTCCTGTTTGGACAGGAAGTTTTCAACTTTTTTCACTGCCGCTTCAGTCGCTTTTAATGAAGCGCCCTCTTCCAGTTTCAGATCTACCAGAATTTCGGCACGATTCGATGGCGGGAAGAATTGTTTTGGCACCAGATTAAACATCAAAATGGATAGCACAAAAATCCCGACAGTCGCCGCAATGACCGTTTTACGGTAGGTGACACAGATATTCACCCAACGGCGAAAGCCCTGATAGAACTTGGTTTGATAAGGATCATGATGTTCACCGGCATGATGCACCAGCGGATCCGGTTCAGGGCGTTTGCGTAAACGCGCCCAGAGACGTTGATACCATGGCGCTCTTTGCACCAGATCCTTGTTAAAATCTGGCAGGAGTTTATCACCCAGATAAGGTACAAACAGAACTGCGGCAATCCAGGACACCAACAGTGCCAGCGTCACCACCTGGAAAATCGAGCGGGTATATTCCCCGGTACTGGATGCTGCTGTCGCAATCGGCAGGAAACCGGCAGCAGTAATCAGGGTTCCGGTCAGCATTGGAAAAGCAGTCGTCCGCCAGGCATGACCGGCCGCCTGTAAGCGGCTAAAGCCTTGCTCCATTTTGATTGCCATCATTTCTATGGCAATGATCGCGTCATCGACCAGAAGGCCAAGTGCCAGAATCAGGGCACCCAGAGAAATCTTATGCAGGCCAACATCAAACAGTTGCATCCCGGCAAAGGTCATCGCCAATACTAACGGAATCGAGAAAGCCACCACCAAACCAGTACGGAACCCGAGTGAGAAAAAACTCACCAAGAGAACAATAATCACGGCCTCGGCCAGAACTTTCATAAATTCATTAATACTGCGTTTCACTGCTACCGGCTGATCTGAAACTTTTTGCAGATCCATTCCTAAAGGCAAAGTTTTCTGCAAACGGGCAAATTCCTGTTCCAGATTTTTACCCAAGGCAATAATGTCACCGCCTTTACGCATCGATACGGCAATACCGATGCCATTTTCGCCCATAAAGCGCATACGCGGTTGTGCTGGATCAGTAAAGCCACGATAAACCTCCGCTACATCGCTAAGCTGGATGGTCTTGCCATTCACTAGTAAAGGTAATTGCTGCAGTTCTTCGACATTATTCAGCGCACCACTGACCCGCACCTGAATCCGGTCAGAACCGGTTTCAAAAAAGCCCGCCTGAGTCATGGCATTTTGCTGCTGCAGTGCCTGCTGAATGGCAGTCACCGGAATACCCAGTTGGGTAGCTTTGGTGTTGGAGATTTCGATCCAGATTTTCTGGTCCTGCAGACCGATCAGTTCAACTTTGGCGACATCCTTGACCCGTTGCAACTGTAACTGTAAACGGTCGGCATATTCTTTAAGCGTCGCATAATCGAAGTCATTGCCCTTGATGACATAGATGTTGCCAAAGGTATCGCCAAACTCATCATTAAAGAATGGACCTTGTACGCCTTGCGGCAATTCATGGCGAATATCATTGATTTTCTTACGGACGTTATACCAGACATCTGAGACATCCTTGGAAGCCAAGGAATCCTTGGCAATAAAAGTCACCATGGATTCCCCCGGACGGGAATAGGCCATGATCCGGTCATACTGTCCGGTAGTCATCAACTCTTTTTCAATCCGGTCGGTAACCTGTAAGGATACTTCTTTAGCACTGGCACCCGGCCAGTAGGTCTGGATTACCATCACCTTAAAGGTAAACGGCGGATCCTCACTTTGTGACAGTTTGGAATAGGATACGATGCCCACCAAACCGAGCAGGATCATGAAATACAGTACCAGACCTTTATTCTTTAAGGCCCATTCAGACAGGTTAAAGTTCATGTTTAACTCCCTGCCTGAATTTTCACACTACGGTTTTCACGGTCAATCGGATTGATTTTTTGCTGGTCACGCAGCAGATGCACTCCACCAATTACCACATAATCATCAGCCTTTAACCCACTGAGAACTGGTACAGAATCACGGCCATAAGCACCCAGCTGCACCGGCACTTTGCGGATGGTATGATCCGGCTTGACTACCATTACATAGGCCTGCTGATCGGTCGCTGAAACGCTGGATAAAGGAACGCTAAGGATATTGTCCTGACTGTTCTGGAAGAACACCCGGGCACTCTGACCGAGCTGGATCTGGCTATTACCTTCGCGTAAAGCCACTTTCACCCGGAAGGTACGCGATTGATCTGCTGCAGGTGAAATCTCACGAACAAAGGCGGCGAATTTTTCATTCGGTTTGGACCATAACGTGACCCAGGCCGGCTGACCGGTTTTAATTTCGGAAATCGCCTGTTCAGGAACCCCAATCACGACTTCACGCTCACCGGCTATCGCCAGTTCAAAGGCCGCCTGCCCTGCTGCAACGACCTGACCAATTTCGATATTACGTGCAGTAATTACCCCACTTTTATTGGCAATGAGCTGGTTATAAGCAGTCTGATTTTTAGCCGTATCATAATTAGACTGGGCCTGTTTCAGATTTGACGCGGCTGCCTTATATTGGTTTTCAATCGCATCATATTGCGAACGGCTCACGGCATTGGTGGGTAACAGCTGCTTGAAACGCTGTAATTCATCCTGAGCAATTTTACTGGCCGATTGAGCACTTTCCAGCTGGGCACGTGCTGCATTTAATTGAAGTTGAGCATCTTTCACATCTAGGGTCGCCAAGACCTGCCCCACTTTTACCTGATCGCCCACATCGACAAAACGCTGGGTGACCTGCCCGCCTACCCGGAACGCCAGTGCTGTTTGCTGACGTGCCTGGACATCACCGGCATAGCTTTTCAATTCCTGATGTGAAGTTTTCGGTGTGGTCACCATGACAAATGGAACTTCCTGTTCTGCTGCAGCGCTGTCCTTGCTACATCCTGAGAAAGCCATACTGCATAGGACGATCATGCCAGCCAGTGCGCTCTGTATCGTGATCATTATTGTTCGCTCTTATCTAATCATCATTTTTAGGGCAAAATAGGTAGATATATAAATTGCTTATTTTTTAATTAATATACCACCCGGTACACTAATTAGGATTCTGCAGTTAAAACAATGACCATATTGAATTTTTTTGGATGAAATTGTGCAAATACCGGTTGGACGGCCCAAGGATCTGGAGAAACGCCAGCGTATTCTGAACGCAGCGAAACAGCTGTTTTTACAGCATGGTTATCATGGTTCCAGCATGAACCAGATTGCGCTGGAAGCCGGGGTGACCAAACTCACTGTCTACAATCATTTTCAGGATAAGGCCACGCTGTTTAGCTGTGCGGTTGAAGAAACCTGTGAGGCAATTCTGCAAGAATCTCCTAAAGTTCTGCAGCCTGATAGTGATTTTCAGCAGGAGCTGTATCAGATCTGTCTGCGCTCATTCAATATTGCCAATCTGCCGGAAGCTCTCAAACTGGACCTGCTCATCATGCAACTGGCCTATGAAAAAAATCCGTTGGCGGAACGTTTTTATACAGCCTCACATATCAAGCTGAATCAGGCCTGGCATGATTTCTTTGAGCAGGCGCAGCAACATCAATTTATCCAGACTGATGATCCGCAGCATCAGACCGAACTGATGGTGTCCTTACTGTTAGGTATGCGACATCACAAAGTCTTACTGGATTTAAGCCCGTTACCTGACATGCAGCAACGCCATCAGATCATTCAGCAGGCCATCGAGATCTTTATGCTGAAATATGCAATTTCCCGTTAAATTTCTTCTATCTGGCCTGATCCTTGCAACAGCGTAAGGACTAAAATTCATCCAATTAGCAACAAATGATATTCAACTTTTGTCTGCAAAAGACTTGGATTGTCATGCAGTCGGGGTATAGTCAAAGGAAGAATCGGAGGGATATAAAAAATGGTTCAACAGATTGATGTACCTCTACGCGAAGACGTACGTTTACTGGGTAATTTGCTGGGAGAAACCCTGAAGTTACATGCGGGGCAAGATTTGTTTAATCAGGTCGAGCAAATTCGGGCCTTATCGAAAGGTGCTCGCGATGGACAGGTTGAAGCAGAAAAACAGCTGGAACAATTATTCCTGACTTTAGAAGATCATGAAATCCTGCCATTAACCCGTGCCTTCACCCATTTCTTAAACTTTGCCAATATTGCCGAACAGTACCATGTGGTACGTCGTCGCCGTCAAAGCGAATTTGAGGAAAGCACAGAATCTCCAAATCCTCTGGTTCCTTTATTTGAAAAATTCAAACAGCAAGAAATTTCTGCAGAAACCTTATATCAGCAAATCTGTGAATTAAAGATTGAACTGGTGCTGACCGCACATCCAACAGAAGTCAGCCGACGCACCCTGATCCAGAAATATGATGGCATCAATAATGCCCTGTCCAAATTCGACCAGCAGAAGCTAACCCCGCGTGAACGTCAGGCAGTTTTGGCTGACTTAAAACAGCTCATCAGTTCTGCCTGGCAAACTGATGAAATCCGTCAGCATCGTCCAACCCCGGTGGATGAAGCCAAATGGGGCTTTACGACAATTGAACAAACCCTCTGGAATGCTGTACCCAAATTCATCCGTGAACTGAACGGCATGGTTGAGGAACAATGTGGCCAGACTTTGCCGCTAGATGTTGCTCCGGTACGTTTCGCTTCCTGGATGGGTGGCGACCGGGATGGCAATCCGAATGTGACGCATAATGTGACCCAGGAAGTATTGTGGTTGTCGCGCTGGAAAGCAGCCGACCTGTATTTGCGTGATATTGAAAACCTGCGCTGGGAACTTTCTATTCAGCAATGCAGTGATGAAATTACACAGGCGTTAGGCCACCAACATCCTGAACCGTACCGTGAATATTTACGCGATATACGTGAACGTCTAAAAATTACCCGTGCTTGGCTGGCTGAAAAACTGCATGGCAAAGATGCGGATGATAGTCGGGTCATTAAAAGTAAAGATGAGTTATTAAAACCGTTACTGACCTGTTATCGCTCATTGATGGCGTGCAATCTGGCAGAACTTGCCAATAGCAGTCTGCTGGACCTGATTTACCGGGTGAACTGTTTCGGAATTGAACTCCTCAAACTGGATATCCGTCAGGAATCTGGTCGTCATCGTCAGGCCATTTCAGCCATTACTGAATATCTGGGTCTGGGTAATTTCGAAACTTGGACTGAACAGGCCCGTCAAAACTTCCTGTTGCAGGAACTGCAAAGTAAACGGCCTCTACTACCTAAACACCTGAATGAACCAGCGGGTAGCCTGATTGAACATCCGGATGTGCAGGAAGTGTTTACCACTATGCACACGCTGGCTGAACAGCCAAGTGAATCTCTGGGTGCCTATATTATTTCCATGGCCGAATACCCAAGTGATGTGCTGGCTGTCTTGCTGCTGCAAAAAGAAGCCGGGATTAAACAGCCTTTACGGGTAGTACCTTTATTTGAAACCTTAAAAGATCTCGACGGCGCTGCTGACACCATGTCGACACTCTTTAATATGCATTGGTACAAACAGCATATTCAGGGTAAGCATGAAGTCATGATTGGTTATTCGGATTCGGCCAAAGATGCCGGCTTTATGTCAGCCAACTGGGCACAGTACCGTGCGCAGGAAGAACTGACCGCAGTTGCTAAACAGCATGATATCCAGTTGACCTTGTTCCATGGCCGTGGCGGTTCGATCAGCCGCGGCGGTGCACCCACCCAGCAAGCCTTGTTCTCGCAACCACCAGGCTCTATTTCAGGGGCCATTCGGGTGACTGAACAAGGTGAAATGATTCGCTTTAAATTCGGTCTGGAAGAAATCGCACTACAAAATCTGGAAATTTATACAGCGGCGACGCTGGAAGCGACTTTATTACCGCCACCTGAACCGAAACCGGAATGGCGTGATCTGATGCATAAAATGACGGATCTGTCAGTACAAGTCTATCGTCAGACGGTACGTGAAAATCCGCATTTCGTAAAATACCTGCGTACCGTGACCCCAGAACTGGAATTACAAATGTTGCCGCTTGGTTCACGTCCTGCCAAACGTAAGGTCAGCGGCGGGATTGAATCCTTGCGTGCCATTCCATGGGTATTCGCCTGGACCCAAATCCGTCTGATGTTACCGGCTTGGCTGGGTACCGGTGCCGCATTAAATGAGGTACTGGATCAAGGGCAACGTACAATTCTGGATGAAATGCTAACCGAATGGCCTTATTTCCAGACCTTAATTGATATGCTGGAAATGGTGCTGTCCAAAGCAGACAGCAATGTCGCGCTCTATTACGAATCACATCTGACTCAGGATGAAGACCTGAAAGAGCTCGGCACGGAACTGCGTCAACGCTTGCAAGATGCCATCCAGACCCTACTCACTTTAAAAGATGAATCAAAACTGCTGAGCAGTAATGGTGTCTTGGACCAGTCCATGACGGTGCGTAAACCTTATCTGTTACCGCTCCATTTACTGCAAGCCGAACTGATGAAACGTCGTCGATTATATCTGGAACAGCAGCAGGCTGAACACACGCCAGTCGATCATGCCCTAATGGTGAGTATTGCCGGCATTGCCGCCGGTTTACGAAATACCGGTTGATTTTTTTCTCTTCCATTTAAAGCACATCTACACGATGTGCTTTTTTATTGATCAGTCAATAGCCAAAAAAAGCTTTATTTATATATCAAATTAAAATTACTTATAGATGTTGAATATGAATTGTCCGGGAATTAATCCACTGATTTAACTTTAGTTTTGATTTAAAAAACTTTTACCGCACGGTAAAATCTCAAATAAAGTCATAGAATTAATTTGAACAAAAATTTTGTTTCAGTGATTAAATCTTCTAAAAAACAAGAGTATGATGTGCACAATTTATCTTTTGAGTGCTCATTTTATGTCCAATTGGTTTCCCAAGTGGCGCCCTTATGAGGGTAGTATCGATGCACGACCAGTAGGTACCGCAGAGTATTTACCGCCTGCCCAGACCCTGATCTTGGGGGTACAACATGCCTTTGCCATGTTCGGTGCGACGGTACTGGCGCCATTTCTAATGGGTTTTGATCCCAATCTGGCCATTTTAATGTCGGGGATTTGTACCATCCTGTTCTTCCTGATCACGGGTGGTCGTGTACCAAGTTATCTGGGTTCAAGCTTTGCGTTCATTGGGGTGGTAATTGCGGCAACCGGTTATGCAGGTGCTGGCGGACTGAATCCAAATATTGGTGTCGCCGCTGGCGGGATTATTGCATGTGGTGTGCTTTATGCCTTGATGGGTGTTCTGGTCATGGCAACGGGAACCCGCTGGATTGAAAAATTGATGCCGCCGGTGGTGACCGGTGCGGTGGTAATGATTATCGGTCTGAACCTGGCCCCTGTGACTGTGAAAAACGTCATGGGCAATACCTTTAATATGTGGATGTCACTGGTGACCGTACTGTGTATGGGTTCTATTGCGGTGTTTACCAAAGGTCTGGTACAGCGTCTATTGCTCTTGATCGGTTTATTGCTGGCTTACTTCATTTACTACATTTTAAGTAATGTGATGGGCTATGGTACTGCGATTGATTTTGCGCCCATTCAGCAAGCTGGCTGGTTTGGTGTTCCGAGCTTCCATGCACCTGTATTTGATACCAATGCCATGCTGATCATTGCGCCTATTGCCTTGATTCTGATTGCAGAAAACCTGGGACATATTAAAGCCGTAGGTGCCATGACCGGTGAAAATCTGGATCCGCATATCGGTAAAGCCTTTGTGGCGGACGGTATTGCAACTACCTTGGCAGGTGGTGTGGGCGCACCGGGTATGACTACCTATGGTGAAAATATTGGTGTGATGGCCGTTACCCGGGTTTACTCGACGATTATCTTTGCTGTTGCCGGTGTATTTGCAGTATTCCTCGGTTTATCGCCGAAATTTGGTGCGATTATTCATACCATTCCAACAGCGATTTTAACCGGCGCCTCAATTGTGGTCTTTGGTCTGATTACTATTGCCGGTGCGAAAATCTGGATCGAAAATAAAGTCGATTTTTCACAGAACAAAAACCTGATGGTGGCAGCAGTAACGATTATTCTGGGTACGGGTGACTTTGCCCTGACCTTCGGTAACTTTAACCTAGGTGGAATTGGTACAGCGACCTTTGCTGCGTTATTCCTGAACTGGTTCTTTAGCCTGGTCGATAAAAAATAATTCGAAGACTTAAATTTTCAAGCAGCCTCCAGGCTGCTTTTTTTATATCGTAAGAATTGTTTAAATAGGCCTGATCTTTTATATGAGCATCCTGCCGATGCGTCTGGATTTTTTTGATTTACGTCTTTTTCTCAATATAGTCGACACAGGTAGTCTGACCAAAGGTGCTGAACGCTCTGCCATTTCCTTACAGGCAGCCAGTGAGCGGATTAAAAAGCTGGAACAGCAATATCAGGTCAGTCTGTTCAGCCGCCATTCTGGCGGGGTGAAAATGACTTTTGCGGGACAGGTCTTTGCTGAGCATGCCCAAGCCCTGTTGCAACAGGGACAACAGTTGTCTCAAGCCATGGCCGGTTTTAGTGAAGGACTCCATTCCAATATCAGCTTATGGTGTAACTCTTCAGCACAAAGTGAGTACCTTCCCCTATTATTGCCCCAGTATCTGGTGAATAACCCAAATATCCAGATCGACCTCAAAGAAGCAGAGAGCAAGGACATCATTGCGGCTTTAGTGAGTGGTACTGCCAAGCTAGGACTTATTTCCAGTTTTTTTTCTGCCCCTCAATTACAGACTCTGGAGTTTTCAGATGATCCTTTGGTGCTGATCTGCCCTGAACAGCATGATCTGGCAGCTAATCAGGCATTAACATTAGCAGACTGTCTGAGTTATCCCTTTGTTGGTCTGATGCAATATCACTCTTTGCAGCAGTCGATTGAAACCCAGGCTCGCTTGCTGAACTGTGAAATTCAATACCGCTTACGCTTACCAAATTTTGCCGCCATTGCCCAAGTTGTGGCCAATGGTGTAGGTATCGCGATCATGCCAAAACGTGCTGCACAACGTTTGTCGAAGCTCTATGCATTTCAGCAAATCCAGCTGACAGGAGATTGGGCCAACCGCAAGTTATTGTTAGCTGCGAAGAACTTTGATGAACTGAGCACGGCCTATCAGCACTTTAGCCAGTTCCTCATTTCTGCGGATGTACAAAAAATCCTGAATTAAATCCAGCCGAATTGATGTAGCATCATATAGCTGCCTAAGGCGATCAGGCCGATAAAAAATACTGTCCGGAATTTCTGTTCAGGTATACGGGAACGGATTTTTTTGCCGAACCACATCCCGATCAAGGCCGGAATCAGTGCAATGGCCGACATGGCATAATCAATCGGCATATCTTCCACCGGGTTTTGGTGCAGGAAAATTGCCAAACACACCGTCGAGGTGGTAAATACCAACCCTAAGGCCTGAACCAGATCATCACGTTTTAAATGCAGGGTTTGCAAATAAGGCACCACTGGAATTACCACTACCCCAGTTGCCACGGTCAAGGCCCCCCCGAGATATCCCATAATCGGAGAAAGCCACTTTTCATGCTGGCTTAAATCTGGCATCCGTTTCGCCAATAAACCATATAGGCCATATAGAGCAAGCATCCCGCCCAATAAAGCTTCACTATGAAATTCAGAATGACCTAAAGTCGGGAAAATACTCCAGACTGAACCCACGATAATGCCTGCTAGCAACAGCCAGAAACGGCGAATCAGCTTCAGTACATGACCTTCGGCAAAAAGTTGCCAGAAATTGGTCAGCATCGAAGGTACTATCAGTAAAGTTGCTGCCTGAAATGGACTCATAAATATGGTCAGCAAACCCATGGACACCGCAGGCAAACCTAATCCAATGGTGCCTTTAATCAGACCAGCCAAAGCAAAAATAGCAATAACAAAAGCAGTCATCTGATGACCCTAAATTGACTTAAGCTCATGCTATAGAAATCGCGAATAGAGTAAAATCAGGGTTTTAAGAAGGAAGCCTCAAGTAAATATTGAGGCTTCAGATGGATGTGCTGAAACTCATCAGATTCATCAGCAAAAATCGGATTTAAAAGTCGTTTAAGGACGGAACTCTTTCAGTTCACGCTGAATGAAATACTGGAACATTTCCCGGTACAAATGCTCAATGAAGGCCTGATCCACGCCCTGCTGTTGTGCCAAGGCTTTGACATTTTCCACAATCTGCTCCATACGCTCCGGTGATTGCAGATCAGTTTCAGTTTTTTTAAAACGGGTGGTTTGATCAACATAAAATTGACGCGCAGCGATCAGCTCAACTAAAGCTGTATCAATGGCATCGATCTGTTGACGTGCATGTTGTAATGATTCAGCTTTGATTTTTTCCATGTTTATTCAGTCACTTTCAGTTTAGTTATCACTCTTATACTTTTCTTCTAACACATTACTGAAAATACTTTCAATCATCCAGACACGATATAAGCTATTAAATGTATAACTTTGCCCATCAATACGCAGTTCCAGCACCGGTAAATTCGGCTGGGACTTCATTTCACATAAGGTGTCATTTTCCTGCAACTTGGCCAGAACATCTTCCTGGGTCAGTTCAGTAATATTCAGTTCCTGCTGCATACGCTTGAAATGCGCTGCATAAGACAGATCATAACCACGAGTCCAGACCGCTTCCAGAATCTGATACATGGCTTCAATCCGTTGCTCTTCCGGACAGCTATAAAACAATTGCGCCATCGGCATTACAGCCTGCTCGGTTGGCCGGCAGAATGGGGTAAATTTGACTTCAGTCCGCTTGGATAAGCGCGTCGCCAGACTCCAGTCAAACCAGTCCCGTCCCTGATAAGACAGCGGATAGACATTCAACTGGATATTATAAAAATCAGCCAACTCTTCCTTAATATAGGCTAGCAATAACCAGGAAATCGGATCTTCCAGAGCGATATACAGGTCTAGCTCCGGGTCCATGGACTGGATTTCATTCAGCTCTTCCGCATCACTGATCAGATGCTCGCGCCATTCAATATGATTGATCAGGAAAATCGGATTGCCGGTCAGTAATCTCTGCTGTTTCAGGCGACGGGTCAGACGTAACAAGTCATCTACCGCCTGATACTGGCGTCCGCCAAACTGGAAATAGCTGGCCAGAATCGGATTATGCTCAAAAATTCGTTCCGGAAAATTCTGCGGCGCATGATGACGGCTGGCCATCGCATATAAGGTGCGTAATTTTCCGTTCTGTTTTTGCCAGAGCATATGGAATACATCTTCTAGCAAATACAGAAAATCCTGTCCGCGTAATGGTGTATTTCTCAGGATGGTTTCTGCCTGCTTTAAGGCTTCAGCTGTCGGTAATTCTGGGGTCTCATGAAAACTGAAACGATGCTGTTTAGATAAAATTTTGGCATCATTCAGGCAATAGTGCTGCCATTCATCAAAAGACATTTGATTAGGCGGTTCAGCCCGCTGATCTGAAATGATGACTTTGAGTGGCTTCAGTTCCGGACTGAGAATTTCTTCCAGTTGCGGTAACTGTTGTACCGCCAGATAACTATAAACATCATCCAGTCTTAAATGGATGCTCAAGCCATCTTCAATAGATAACACCGTTTGACGAACTGGTTTCTGGTAAAACCAACTCGATCGGATTGGATCAAACCAACGGCGTAGCAGGGACATGAGAGGTGCCTCGAAAAGATTTTGTCATGCCAGCCCTTGCCAGCAGGATCGTTTTATTCAACATCCTATTATGAGGATGTTTATGACCTGATATAAGTCTTGTGCAAAACTTATATCAAGTCAGCAACAAATGTTCAATGTTTTCTAGGACTTTAGATTTCAAGATTTAGGTCAGTCACGGCCCCGGTCTCCGCCCCAGAGGTCAGTTTGGCGAATTTCGCCAGTGCCCCGTGAGTGTAATTCGGTTTCGGTTTCACCCAGGCCGCCTGACGTGCAGCAAGCTCTTCATCCGAAATATGCCAGGTCATTTCACGGGTTTCCGCATTAATGGAAATTTCATCGCCATTTTGCACCAGACCAATCGGGCCACCCTCATAGGCTTCCGGTGTGACATGACCAATCACAAAACCATGACTTCCGCCTGAGAAACGGCCATCAGTAATCAGTGCAACTGAATCCCCCAGACCTTTACCAATAATAGCAGAAGTCGGTTTTAGCATTTCCGGCATGCCCGGTCCACCTTTAGGACCTACACCGCGAATCACGACTACCTCACCTGGCTGAACTTCGCCATCCAGAATCCCGCGCATCGCACCCTGTTCGCCTTCAAACACGCGGGCCGGTCCTTTGAAATATAGACCTTCTTTACCGGTAATTTTGGCCACAGCCCCATTCGGTGACAGGTTGCCTTTCATAATGATCAGATGCGAGTCTTTTTTCACAGGTTGGTCGAATGGCAAAATAATCTGCTGGTCTTCAGGATAATCTTCTACATCTGCCAGGTTTTCTGCCAGTGTTTTTCCGGTCACAGTCAGGCAGGAACCATCTAGCATGCCAGCATCCAGCATGCGTTTCATCAATGGCTGGATCCCACCAATGGCAATCAGTTCCGACATTAGATATTTACCGGATGGACGGACATCGGCGACTACAGGAATTTCTTTACCAATTCGTACAAAGTCATCTAGGCTCAGCTCAACACCCGCTGTATGCGCCATGGCTAACAGATGCAGCACTCCATTGGTTGATCCACCCAATGCAATCAATACTTTAATTGAATTTTCAAAAGCCGCTTTGGTCATGATGTCACGTGGCTTGATATCCAGACGCAGTAGATTCATCACTGCTTCACCAGCACGGGCACAGTCAATCTGCTTGTCTTCAGACACCGCTTCCTGTGCGGATGAGCCTGGCAGGCTCATGCCGAGAGCTTCAATCGCAGAGGCCATAGAATTGGCGGTATACATCCCCCCACAAGAACCCGGCCCTGGCAAAGACACTTCTTCAATATGTTTCACCTGAATCGCATTAATTTCGCCTTTGGCATGCTGACCCACCGCTTCAAATACCGAAATCATGTCGGTATGCCCTTCACCCGGCTTGATGGTGCCACCATAAATAAACAGACCTGGACGGTTTAAACGTGCCAAGCCCATGATGCAGCCCGGCATGTTTTTGTCACAACCGCCAATGGCAATCACGCCATCATAGGCCTGACAACCGACCACCGCTTCAATCGAATCGGCAATAATTTCACGCGACAGCAAGGAGTATTTCATCCCCTCAGTTCCGTTGGAGATCCCGTCGGAAATAGTGATGGTATTGAAGATAATGCCCTTACCACCAGCAGCATTCACGCCCTGCTCGACTGTACGTGCCAGGCCATCAATATGCATATTGCAAGGGGTCACATTGGCCCAGGTCGACGCGATCCCGATAAACGGACGAGTAAAGTCTTCATCCTGAAAACCGGCGGCACGCATCATGGATCGGGCCGGTGCATTTTCGATGCCTTCATAGACGGGAGCAGAATGTTCTCGGATATTGTCTTTACTCATTTTAATCGTCCTGGATGTAATTCTTGTGAAGCTTAAAAGCTGTCTAGGTTTTATTCGATTGTATAGAAAGCGATCTTTAGATAAAAGTAAGACTCTGTGTATCTGATTCGGTTATTTGAGGCAGTGCAATTATTAAAAATAAAAAAGCACCCCATCTGGAGTAATGCCAGTCAGTTAAGAGATTGACTGGCATTTTTTTGGGTATTTCTGTGGTTTCCCTTTCACAACTCGTGGGTAGTTTCTACTTCTTTTTTTCGGTAAAACATACCTTTTAGATTTTTC
>NZ_VPBW01000049.1:0-16918 GCF_013418535.1 Acinetobacter sp. YH12137
TCATGAGAAAGCCCATATAAATGGGTAATGTACAAGTTGCTGTAGAAGCATGTTTAATTCGTCTGATCACAGATACTTTATAAAGTATTTTAATACTTTTTTGAATCCGTCAATGCGTAAGTCCTATGATATTATTATAAAATAAGAGGCCTAACTATCTGCCAATAGTTAGACCCTTGGTTTATTTTCAACAATAAACTATTTGACAGTCACAGTAATACTACCGCTGTTGACAGCACCAATGGCGGTAGTTGTGATACTGTTGTTAACAGCAGTTTGAGTTCCTTCTGCAATTGCACTTACAGATGCATCAATGGTACCTGCATTGTAAGCAATATTTGCTGCACTATAATTACTTAAAGTTTCATTGATTTGCTCACTGTAGTTGGTCGCCAGTGTAGTACTCACTACTTCTGAGATGTCTGAACTATCAGCAACCTCTGAGAGCTCTTCTACAGTTTCTGAGTTATTAGTTGCACTGGTAACTTCACTGAAGTCATAGTTATATGTCTCATCTGATACGTCTGATATCACGCTATTAAAGCTGCCTTGCTCTAGTGTAATACTACCTGTATTCGCGGCGCCAATTGCTGTAGTTTCAATCGTACCTTCAATTGAACTAATTGCATCCTGTGCTTCTCTTGATACCTCTCCTAATGCTTGTAAATCGACGCTGGCATCAACATCACCTGTATTTACTGCAAGATTCAAGGCAGAACCATTTTCCACCTGCTGAGAGATCGACTCCAGGGTCGCTTGTAAACCAGTATCTACGGTTACTTCAGTTGGTGTTTCATCATCTTGAGCATATGCCATACCTGCACCAGACAGGAAAGCGACGGATAAAGCGATTGTTTTGATCGTGTTTTTCATCGTTGTTTTTCCTTTTTTAGCTTTGAAATACTTCTCGCTCAGTATTTCTTTCTCATAATGGGAGCGAGCCCATTTTTACTGGTCAATTAATCACGCTGAGAACTTGACCAGTAATTTTCTATAACTTCAGGATTGGCATCCCACAACATGGATACTTTCTCCTCTTCTTTTTCTTTAGAATTCATTTCTTGCGAATCTTTTTTGTTCTTTATTACACCTGAAGAAGACGAAGCTTTTTTCTTACTGATATATTTAATTAAATCTTGTTTACTCATTTCAGGATCTGCTTCAGGATTCTGAATCACTTCGGATTCTTTGTTTTTAGGTGGCTTCGTATCCTTACTCGGTGAATTGGTCGATTTATTTTTTTCATTGGATGAAGAAGATTCTGTTGCAGCTGACTCCTGAACAGCAGTACTGGACGCTATACTATTTTGCTCCTGACTTTTTTTGTACTTATGCAAAGCCACAGAACTTCGTGTCAGATTGAGCTGACCATATTCAGGTGGTATTTGTGCACGACAACCTGCAAAGACTGGAGGTGGGACAACCTGACTGAGTAATTCAAAAGTGGCCAGATTCAACATTTGCCGTAAAGCAAAATTAGTCGCCTCACGTTCTCCTTTACCGATTTGAACATTTAACAAGGTACGTCCAGTAAACCGCCCGGCACTGACACCATAATCCTGTGCAGCAATCTGCTTTTGCAGCGATACATTCGCAACGACTTTACTCGTACGTGTATCGGTAAGAGATAAATCCAGACCAACCATAATACGGGTTTGACTGTAGTTCGGGCCAACACCCGCAATCTGCATATCAAATCCACCCCCCGGAATAAAATCCAGACTGTTAATACTGCCAGTCACATAATAATCAGAGGCCTGAATCTGTCTTGGATCCCGAATCCCCCACTTGGCTTCACTTTCAATAATTCGGGGATCACGTCGGTTCATTAAGTTGACTCCCGCCTGAAATAAAGCAGACTGCACCATATCTCCAGCGCCTTGAGTGACCATTTTCCCCCTACCTCCATTGGTCACCACATCTTTACCGGTTTGATCCAGAATCGCACCCACAGAGAAGCTGACATCATTACGTAATTGCCCTTTTAAACAGGATAAAGCCATATCAAAAGGGGTAAAAATATCGGTAATAGGAGGTCCTTGTACCAGTTTCACCGGTTTCTTAGTGGAAAATGCATGTATTTACAACTCAGCTAAACTTCTCTGAATAAAATTCCACTAGAATCAAATTGGTATGAAATGTTCCTGACTTCAATATTCAGAACCTACATACTGTTGAGCCGGATGTGCTGAATAATTACTTGTCTAAGTAAGGTTCCATATCACACATTTGCTTAAAATGAATAAATACTAATCGCTGATGGAAAATCCTATGCAATGTCCTAAATGTGGTTCAATGGAAATTGAGCTACGCGAT
Organism: Acinetobacter sp. YH12137; assembly: GCF_013418535.1. NCBI lineage: Bacteria > Pseudomonadati > Pseudomonadota > Gammaproteobacteria > Moraxellales > Moraxellaceae > Acinetobacter > Acinetobacter sp. YH12137. The sequence goes on from NZ_VPBW01000049.1 coordinate 2,317, forward strand.
CACGAAAAGAATCTGAAAAAAATTGGTGGTATTTTAATGACCTCAGCCGGCGCCACGGCCGGTACAGTGGGTGGCGCAGCCTCTGGCGCTTCAATTGGCGCTGCCATTGGTACAGTCGCAGGTCCTTTAGGGGTAATTGTAGGCGGCACGGTGGGAACCTTCGTAGGCGCAATCAGCGTAGGCATTACTGGGGGCGTGGTCGGAAACTTCTTAGGTAAAAAAGCAGGCGTTTCAGTAGATCGTAATCTGTTTCTGGATTATCAGTGTCTGAATTGCAAACACAGATTCAGTCAAAAAGATCAAAAAGATCAAAAAGATCAAAAAGATCAAAAAGATCAAAAAGATCAAAAAGAAGATTAATAAAATCAAGGAAATGAAGCTGATTCTTCATTTCCTTTTTAATTAACTTATTAAGCTTGATTGAGTTTTAAAGCAACCTCGGCCAGACGTTTGCCCTGTACTTCACACAAAATTTTCTCATCCTGGCTTAAACCTTGATCATGTCGTGGGCCACTCACATGACTTGCGCCATAAGGCGTACCACCACTTTTAGTATTGGACAGCGCTGGTGTCGCATTGCTTAATCCCATGATCATCATGCCGTGATGAAACAATGGCGGTAGCATCGTCAGTAAAGTACTTTCCTGTCCGCCATGCATTGAGCCTGACGCGGTAAAAACACAGGCTGGCTTACCATGCAAAGCACCATTCAGCCATAAGCTGGTGGTCTGATCCCAGAAGTATTTCATTTCTGAAGCCATATTCCCAAAGCGGGTGGGTGAACCTAATGCCAAAGCAGCACACTGGGCAAGATCATCTAAAGTACAGTAGATATCACCTTCTGCCGGAATACTCGGCTCTGCTTCTTTCACTACGGTCGCAATATTTGGAACAGTACGAATTTTTACAGCCATTCCTGCTGCTTCAACACCATTCGCAATCAGATGCGCCATTTCTTTGGTTGAGCCATATTTGCTGTAATATAAAACAAGGACATAAGGTTGCATAAAGTTCTTATTCATTACTTAAAAAAATAAAACTATACGGTATTTCGCAACTTTTTTGGGTAAGCTGAAGAATGAAAATTCATGATGAATAAAAAAATTGAGATTGAAAGCGCATGATCGTTGAATATTTAAAGAAGTTACCTTTTTATGAAAAACACTGGTTTCAATTTATTTTATTTGTACTACGGCGTTTCGAGGCTGACCGATGTCGTGAGCAGGCTGGTTCACTGACCTATACTACCCTGTTTGCTGTAGTTCCGATGCTGACCGTGTTTCTGGTCATTATCTCTTCAATCAGAGCATTGGAACCGGCACGACAACAGCTCCAACAGCTGATCTATAGTAACTTTTTACCTAAAACAACGATCGCTTTCGATAAAGCCCTCAATGCCTTCACGGAGAAGTCCAGCAATTTAACTATTATCGGTATTCTTTTCTTATTTATCACAACAGTACTGATGCTCAGTAGTATCGAAACGGTCTTTAACCGGATCTGGCGTGTGACTGAAACCCGCGGTGGCATTATCGGTTTTATGCGTTACTGGACCATAATTTCACTTGGTCCAATTTTGCTGGGCAGCGCCTTTGTGATTTCTTCTACTTTGGCCTCCATGAATATTCTCAGTAATAACTTTGCCGGTTATGAACTGGATGGTGCCTTTATTCTCTGGGTAATATCTTTTTCTCTGACCGTGCTTGGCTTTTTTATTCTGAACTGGACTATTCCCAATCGGAGTGTACCGCTCAAATCAGCTTTTATTGCCGGTCTGTTTAGTGCCATCGTCTTCGAACTTCTGAAAAACCTGTTCGGCTTTTTGATGTCAAACTTTACCAGTTATGAAATTGTTTACGGAGCTTTCGCAGCTGTCCCTATTTTCCTGCTCTGGATTTATCTGTCCTGGATTATTGTATTGCTGGGCGTGGAAATCAGCTATGCCCTGACTGCATTCGAATCTGGACAGGACAATAAGCGCCATCCAATCGTCATGTTGCTGGATCTATTAGAACTGTTTTATAAAAAGCAGAAAACTGGTGAAAGTGTCAGTGAAGCCCAGGCACTAGAAGTTTTGGGACGGGATGAAATTGGACGCTGGCCTAGCTATGTCAGCATGTTTGAAAAACAGAATCTGATTAAACGTACAGATGACAATGAATATGTGCTGGTACGCGATCTGGATCAGGTCAGCTTCTGGAATTTTTATCTACAGCTTCCTTATCCATTGCCGCGCAAACAGCATCTGACTGATGTGCATACTGATGATCTCTGGATGCAAAAGTTCTCACCTAAACTGAATGAAACTGATCAGTTTCTGGAAGAAAAGCTCAGTTTTCCATTATCAGAACTGTTCCGCAGTAAATAAATTCAATCCTCTCTTTTGAGAGGATTTTTTTAAATGAATTGGATCAATTGTCAGCAGATAATCATCCTTGCTGTCATTAAAGCTATAATCCAAAAAACCAGGTGTCGTCATTTTTATTGACCGGATTTTTATATAGAGGTTTGAGTCTTGATCTGAGGCACAGGCTTGTTTAACCATCCCTGTAAACTCACCAGAATCACGCCCAGCATCACCATACAGGTCCCGACAATAAAATTGATCTCGATATGCTCATTTAGAATTAACACGCCAAACAGCATGCCAAATACTGGTGTTAAAAAGGAAAATACCCCTAATCGTGAAGCCAGATAATGTTTTAGCATCCAGAACCAGATCAGATAACTGGCGAAGGAAATCACCACCGTATGAAAAATCAGGCTAGAAATAGACAAGGTCGTCCATTGGATACTGGCTTGCCCAGTCAAAAAGGACAAAGGCAACAATACCATGCCAGCGATCAGCAATTGATAGAATAAGGTTTGGGTTGCAGGCGCTTCAGCCAGCGAGCTCAAACGTACACTCACGGTCGTGGCTGCCCAGAACACGCCCGCCAGTAGCGCCAGAAAATCTCCCCATAAGGCATAAGATTGTAAAGCAGATCCTGTCTGCGGGCGCAGCAGGAAACTCACCACAATACCACTAAAGGCAAGAAAAATTCCTCCCCATTGCACATGAGACAAATGTTCCGCCGGCAGTTTCCAGTGCAAGCCCAAAGCCACAAAAATTGGTGCAGTATAGAGCAAGACAATGGTATGCGAAGCTGAGGTATAACGCAGCGCCTCACCCACCAGATAAAATTCAGCGGCAAACAGCACACCAACCAGTAAACCCGCAGATAAGTATCGTGCATTCCAAAGCTGACGGCGTACACTCTGCTGAATTAAAGGATAAACCATAAGTGCAGATAAGGCTGAACGTAATGCAATTTGCATCAGGGCAGAAATATCACTGGCCGCCCACTTCAGTACGACCTGCTGCAAACCCCACAACATACACAGTACAAACATGATGGCAGATGCTTTGACATCTAGTGCCTGACGATGATTCAAATATATTCCCGTTCTTGATTGGAGCCGCTACATACTAAAAATGTTAGAAGTAGAAGATATAACATCAAAATAGACATACGATGGGGGGATTCAGGCAATATTCGTGATGCGTAAAAAACGATTTAGACGCTATCCAATTTATATCTAGAAACTGAATGGCAACCGTGCCTGATCAGTCTGATAAATTATCCCTTGCTCATTACACTTTTCTAAACAAAATAAAGGAGCCCTTCGGCTCCTTGATCTCAAAAATCCGGTCTTACTTTACAAATGTCGTCCAGACATAATCCTGATTTTGGCCTTTTAGGGTCATTTTCAATTGATCACCCGATTGTAAGGCTGCCACCCCTGCTGGTGTACCGGTCATCACTACATCACCTTCTTCCAGTGTAAATACCTGACTAATGTCTGCCAATAAAGTTGCGATATCAAAAATCAATAAAGCTGTATCGCCTTTTTGACGCAGCTCATCATTGATCTCCAGCGTATAGTGCACATCTTTCCAGTCAGCAATCACATCACTTACTGGCACCCAGTCTGCGAGTATACAAGAACCATCAAAAGCTTTGGCCCGTTCCCAAGGTTGACCTTTTTTCTTAAGGTCATCCTGCAGATCACGTAAGGTCAAATCCAGACCTAAAGTCACAGCACCAATTGCCTGCAAAACTTTGGCAGGATCATTTTCCTTGCTTAAGGTACGGTCAATACGCAAACTTAGTTCACACTCATAATGACAGTTACCCCAGTCCGGATTCCATTCAATACCAGCATCCAGTGATGTCAAAGCACTCGGTGGCTTGATAAACAGCACAGGACGATCAGGTACCGCATTTCCAAGCTCTTTGGCATGGTCAGCATAACTGCGACCGACACAAACAATTTTCGATGGACGTGTACTCATGATCTCTTTCCTGTTCTTGATCTGTCTTATTTCTTGAAGGTATTTTCGAAAATGCTTTGCTCAGTACCATCTTTAAAGGCACGTTTTGGCACAATCACCACTGTACGGTTTTTCAGTTCCAGCATATAGGTCAGCTTGCCGATAGCAAAACTTTGTACTTCATTATAATGCACGACCTTGCTACGTCCGTTATTGAAAATTTCTGCATAGTCCTGAAACAGGTCAATGCCTTGTTCACTTTTTCCAAACTGATATTTTACAAACTGGCGCTTAAACATCATCGGCAGGAACCAGTAGCGCATGATGCCCTGTAAAATCAGGAAGAAGGCACCCAATGCCACATAATAACGGCCAACCCCATTCAGGCCCATTGAAAAGCCCCAGATAATAATTCCGATGCTAACCAAAGGCGTCAGAAACCGTGAAATCTGTTTTTTGCCAAAAGTGGCCAGGGCAAATCCATCCTGAGATTCTTCTAGAGTGAGATAATAACGGGTGGATAAAGTCGGTGCTGACTCAGTCATAGCATTACATCAAAAATATAAAATCCTGATCCATACTATATCAAAATATGCTTAAAACTCATGGCTTATGCTATCAATTACATAACTTTGCTTTGGAAATAACTGAATTTAGTTTTAAATAAATCATCATTAAAACAAAAAACACACAATAGGATATTGGATGAAAGGATTGATCCCCTATTTGCTGATGAGTAGTACCTTATTTGCAATCTCACCGGCTTTCGCAAAAATAACGCCATGGACCCCTAATCTGCCAAGCAGTCTTGATGTATTTCAAGGCAATTCTCAGCAACTGGCCGAACTCACTGGCGAGCGTATCCTAATTTATGCGCATCCTGCCAGCAAAACCCATCTACCGACTTTTAAAACGGCTTCTAGTAGCAAATCCCAGTTTTATAGTGCGGCTATAGTCTTGCCTGCATCCGAAGCACAAGTCGAAAAATTACTGCAACATTATCCGAATTATATCGGCCTGTTTCCGACCCTGAAATCCGCCAAAGTGATTGAACAGCACGGTAGCATTCAACAAGTCAAATATCAGGTGCATATTCCCACTCCAATCCCAGTCTTAAACTTTAAAGAAACTGTAGTGATGCAGCATCATCTGGAAAATAACAGTATCAGCACACTAATTCTGGACGCGCCAATTCCCTATGGGGCCGGAAAGCTGGAATGGTTTGCACTGAGCCCCAATAAAACCTTAGTAACGGTGACGCAATGGGGTGATCTAAACCAGCCGCAAGGTTTTCTATTTAGCAAGATTCTAAATGCCCTGCCGGAAGCCAAACTCGGCATTCCTGCTGGCACCAATGCCTTTCTGCTTGAAGCTTTACAACAGCGTTTTAAATATCCTGCTGCTACAATTTTAAATACGGCAATACCCCAAGTTCAGCTCAGCAATCAGCAAACTCAGAAAATTGCCCAGCTTAGTCAAAAATCAGGACAACCTGTCAGCTTTATTTTGCCCAATTATCAGGTCAAGGCCGGTAAAGGTTCAGAAAATCTAAGATTCAGTACTACCTATCAATATTTCTCACATCCAACTGAGAAGCTGCAGCCCTGGTTATCGGCTCAGGCCAGCCAGAAACTCTTTCCGCGACAAATCAAAAAAGTGGAACTGAACCCAGTCAACCCGCAAAGTATTGATGCCAACTACAAGGTATCAGTCGGCTTAGGCGTCATTCAGATTCCCTTTAATTTTAAAATGCGTTTTGAACAGCCAAATACCTTACAAAACCAGTTCTATGCCAATGGCGGAGATTTAAAATTTGTACGAGGTGGAATGAAGCTTTTGCCACAATCTCAGGGAACGCTATTCCAGATCACCAGTTCCATGAAAATTCATGATCAGGCGCCTTTTTTACTGAAAGCCATGCGCAGCCTTCCCTATCATGACATGTTGCCGGCAGTTGGTGGCAATACCGTCTATGCCTTAAAAGTACAGCAAAAATTAAAATCTTAAGTTTATTTCTAATTATTGGTTTTTTATATGAAAAATTAAAAAACTGAAGACGTAAAAAAACCGCATCAATGTGCGGTTTTTTTTAGTATTCTTTATCAAGATTGGTGCGCTCAGAGAGATTCGAACTCCCGACCCCTTAGTTCGTAGCCAAGTGCTCTATCCAGCTGAGCTATGAGCGCGACGTCTTGATGGGGTGCATTATATAGAGTTTTCAGCACTTGTTAAGTGTTTTTTAATAAAATCACAACCGAACGTACAGTAATTAAACGATACTGCAATATTTCAGTTTTTTTAATGAAAATTCCTGCGGATTTAGAGTTAAAAACAATAACCCAGACTTGGCGAGATTTCAGGATTAGCTAAATTAATCTTTCAGTTACCTCATATTCATTTGCTCACAGCCTAATAGAGCTATTCCCCAACCAGACCAGTTTTAACCTTGCCTGCCCGCTGATAACAGCTCAATACCACGCCATTTGAAGTCACTTGATGATCTGTCAGTGCAAATGCTGCTGGCATAGAGTCTTCAGCAAATAGACGTTTTCCTTTGCCCAATATTATAGGAAAGGTCATTAAATAGAGTTCATCCACAAGATCATGTTTAAAAAGCGCCTGTACCACTGCAGCACTGCCATACACCCGAATATTCCCCTCCCCTGAAGCCTTCAGGTTAATGATCTCATCAATACTTTTTAGAAAGATCGTATTTTGCCAGTCCGAGTGATCCAAACTGGTGGATAGCACATATTTATTCACTTCATTAATTCCTGGCCAGTCTTCAGCATGCTTCGGCCAGTAGGGTTCAAAAATCTGAAAGGTATTCTTACCAATCAGGATATCGGTGGACTGCATCCACTTTTGCATGATGCGATCAAATACTGAATCGGGTTCAGTACTAAAATACGGCGCCATCCAGCCACCATATTGAAAGCCACCAGATGTATCTTCTTCCGGGCCGCCGGGTGCCTGCATTACACCGTCTAGAGTCAGAAATTCCTGGACAATAATTTTTCTCATCACCATGCCCTTATTTTTATTGAGTTATCTAGGATTTATTTTTAGCATGTGATTCAGGCGGATTCTGTAAATTTTAGGCACAAAAAAACCGCAACATGTGCGGTTCATTGTTCAAGTTGGTGCGCTCAGAGAGATTCGAACTCCCGACCCCTTAGTTCGTAGCCAAGTGCTCTATCCAGCTGAGCTATGAGCGCGTAACTTGTGTCGTCTTTATTAGACTACGTTATTTTCCGATTTACTTATTGGTGCGCTCAGAGAGATTCGAACTCCCGACCCCTTAGTTCGTAGCCAAGTGCTCTATCCAGCTGAGCTATGAGCGCGACATAAGTAAAGTGGCGGTGAGAGAGGGATTCGAACCCTCGATACAGTTACCCGTATGCGTCCTTAGCAGGGACGTGGTTTCAGCCACTCACCCATCTCACCGTAACGTGCCGCCATAATACAAATTTCGGCATAGCACTGCAAGCACAGCTTGAAAAAAAACTGCATATTTTTGCTCGTTTAAATACTTTTTAAACAATTTCCCTGTTTTTAGTCATTTAAGTCCTGAAAAACCCGATAAATTTCCAGTTATCTAAAATTAGCCAAAAATCGAAAACTTAAACAGATTATTGCAATCATTTACGTGCAGTCTGCACTGACATGACTTATGCTAAACCTATCTCCAAGGACACTTTAAAGATATGATGAAAAATTGGGTCGATCCTGAAGCAAAAGCTGAAGCCGAACGTTATGACAACCCTATTCCAAGCCGTACCCTGATTCTCGAAACTATAGAAGAAAAAACTGCCCTGTCCCATGCCGACCTGGTGGAATATTTTGAAATTGCCGATCAAAAAAGTATTGATGCCCTGAGCCATCGTCTGATTGCGATGGTACGTGACGGGCAATTGATGAAAGACGGTTACAAGTTCCAGATCGCGGCGGAACAGCCTGAGCATGAAGCAACGGTATATATCAACTCCAAGGGAAGCGGCACAGCCAATATTTCAGGTGAAGATGACCTGCTCTTACCTGAACGTGAATTGCGTCAGGTCTTTAACGGTGACCGTGTCAAAGTCCGTCAGACCTCAGTAGACCGCAAAGGTAAGGCCTGGGGCTTTATTACCGAGGTTTTGCAGCATCGTGTCAAACAGATCATTGGTAAAGTGTCTGAATATGAAGGCGAATATTTTGTTCAGCCAGCTAATCCAAATGCACATCAGCCTATTACTCTAGAAAAAGAGCTGATCGAGCATGCCCAGGTCAAAGTCGGCGATTCAATCCGCGTGGCAATTGATACCTACCCAACCAAAGAAGAATTTGCGACTGGCCATATTGTGCAGTCGATGGCAGACAAAGCCGATACCGAAATCATCATTCCACAGACGATTCTGGAATATGGCCTGCCATATGAATTCCCTGAAGAAGTCTTGAAAGAAGCGGAAAGCTTTAAAGAGCCTTCTGCCAAAGACCGTGACGGCCGTGTCGATCTACGTGATTTAGCGCTTGTCACCATTGACGGGGAAGATGCACGTGACTTTGATGATGCGGTCTATGCAGAAAAACGTCCGGGCGGTGGTTATCGTGTCGTCGTGGCAATTGCTGATGTGAGTCATTATGTACGTCCGGGCAAACCACTGGATGATGAAGCGCAAGAACGCGGGACATCCGTGTATTTCCCACACTTCGTTTTACCAATGTTGCCTGAAGCACTCTCTAATGGCCTGTGTTCATTAAATCCGAATGTCGATCGCCTGTGCATGGTCTGTGACCTGAAACTGTCACGTGCTGGCCGAGTCACTGGGTATGAATTCTATCCTTCAGTCATGCATTCCAAGGCACGTCTGACCTATGATCAGGTCGCGAAGTATTTTGAAGGTGACAGTACAGCAATCACTGAAGATCGTAGTGTACGTAAATCACTAAATACCCTGTTCCAGTTGTATCAGATTCTAAAAGGCTTACGTGCTGAACGTAATGCGATGGAATTCGAAACCATTGAAACCTATATGACTTTCGATGAGCTGGGTGGTATTAATGAGATTCTGCCACGTACCCGCAATGACGCGCATAAGCTGATTGAAGAATGTATGTTGCTAGCCAACGTTGCAGCAGCTGAATATGCATTGAAAAATGAAATACCGATGCTGTACCGGGTGCATCAACCCCCTGAGTTCTCACGTATCCAGAAAGTTCGTGATTTCGTGAAACTGCTGGGTCTGCCATTCCCGGAACAGCCAACACAAGCCGATTATCAAGCGGTGATTGAAGCGACCAAAGACCGGATTGATGCGCCAAGTATTCATGCCGTGTTATTACGTTCCATGATGCAAGCCTATTACGGTGCCGACAATGCTGGCCACTTTGGTCTGGCCTATGAAGCGTATACACACTTCACCTCTCCAATTCGCCGTTACCCGGATCTGTTATTACATCGTGCTATCAAAGCTCATTTGAGTAAAAAGCCATATCCAATTTCAGGTGCATCTTTAGATGATGCCGGTGAGCATTTCTCAGCGACAGAACGCCGTGCTGATGAAGCCTCCCGCTCTGTAACGACCTGGCTGAAATGTCACTATATGCAGCAACATCTTGGTGAAGAGTTCGTCGGAATTATCAGTGCAACGGCTGAATTTGGTTTGTTTGTCACGCTGAAAGACCTCTATGTCGATGGTATGGTGCATGTTAGCCAGTTGGGCGATGACTTCTTTGTCTTTGATCAAAGCAGCCAGAGTCTGGTCGGCCAGAACCGTGGCCAGATCTTTGGTCTGGGTGATGAAGTCAAGATCAAGGTCGCTGGAGTCAATCTGGAAGAACGCAAAATTGACTTTGAATTGATCCAGCAACTGACTCATGCGGGTCGTCCAATTCGCGCCCGTGCTCCACGTGTCGCAGAAAAAAAACCTGCACCACGTCCGGAAGCAAAAGAGGAAGTCTTCAATAATCATGAGCGTGTGCAAAAAGCCCAGCCCAGTGATGATGGAGAACAGCCCATACGACGCAAAAAAGACAAATCCAAGCCCAGTTCCTACAGCAAAAAGCCTGCTAAAAAATCTGCAGGAAAGTCTGAAGCAAAGGCTAAAGATAAAGTAAAGAAAAAAGCCAAGATCAAAAAGAAAAAGTCGAATGCAAAAGCCAAGACTGAATAATTTCTGATGATCATAAAAAGAGCGCTACGGCGCTCTTTTTATTTTATAATTCAGTTAAATAACGACTAAAAAAATATCATGCTTATTGCATCAAATAATAAACAGCATTTACATATCTATGCGATTCTAATTTTTACGATTTTGATCCTCAGTGACTTTATTGCACTCAAGTATTTTAATTTTGTAGCAACGCCACTTACGAATTATTTTGCATTGATTATAAGCTGTGTCATATGTATTGGAATATTGCTGTATTTTATAAGACTCAAACAGCATGGTTTATGGTTTCCACCTTATCATTGGCGTAATTTCAGAAAGTGCCCCAAATTTTATAGTCTTTTTATCTTTCCTTCGGTCATGATCTCAGCACTTTGGATTAATCTGACCACCTATCCACCCTATCTTTATACGAAGCTGACAGGCGAAACTAACAGTATTTCGATTACTACTCAGGCTGGGAAATTCAAAGGTGTTCGAAATCATATCTCTTATGCCTTTGACACAGAATATAGACATTTACCGGTTATGGAGTTATCTGCTTCTGAGTTTCTGCTTTATCAAAATAAACCCGTTGAACTACAGCTTAAGCTTACAACAAGTAATTTAGGCAGCATTGTGCATGAGATTGAAGAGATCAGGATCCAGTCTGAAGTCGAATAAATAATACCGTCGTATGCTTGATTTCCCTGCCAATAAGCCCTACATCTAGATTTAACACAGGAAATGACTTCGGCAGAAACGACATGACATTAGAAAAAGCAACTTTACCCGTTCCACAATTCGATCAGATTACGCTGGCAGATCTTAAACAAAAAATTGAAAACTGCATTCAGCAAGGTTTGCAATTTCTAAATGAACTGAACCAGACACCTGATACTGTCCAGGAACAACTTGCTGTTCTGAAACAGGTCGACACGCTAGAAAATAATATGAGCGAGTCCTGGGGTGTTTTGTCGCATCTCAACGCAGTCATGAATAATAGTGAAACCCGTGATGTCTATCAGGCATTATTACCGGGTCTAAGTGATTACTATACCCAGTTGGGCCAGCATACGGCGCTATATCAAACCTATCAGCATGTACAGGATGCACCGGTCTTCAATGAACTGCCGGAAGCTCAGCAAAGTGCAATTAAACTGGCGCTACGTGACTTTAAATTGTCAGGTGTGGCTCTAGAGGGTGAAGCCAAAAAACGCTATGCAGAAATTTCTGCACGTTTGTCACAACTTTCCTCAGATTTCTCCAATCATGTACTGGATGCAACTCAAGCTTATTTCAGACCGCTTAAGGAAGAAGAATTAGCGGGCCTGTCTGAAAGCAATATTGAACTCTTAAAACAGTATGGCCAGCAACGTGAACTGGATCAGCCGGTTGCCACTTTAGATTTCCCGTCTTATCTGGCAATTATGACTCATGCCGAAGATCGTGGCCTGCGTGAAGAACTCTATAAAGCCTATACCACACGCGCGTCAGATCAGTCCGAACAGACTGAATTTGACAATACAGCCATCATGGAAGAAATCCTGAAATTACGTCAGGAAATGGCAGCACTATTAGGCTTTAATAACTATGCCGAATATTCACTGGCCAGCAAAATGGCGCCAAATGTCGAAGCTGTTGATGAATTCCTGCGTGATTTGGCGGAACATGCCCGTGCGCCTGCTGAACAGGAAGTGGCTGAACTGAAAGCCATTGCTGCTGAAGATGGCATCACAGAATTAAAACCTTGGGACAGCAGTTACTATTCTGAAAAGTTGAAAATGCAGCAGTTTAATCTGTCTCAGGAATCGCTAAAACCCTATTTCCCGGCTCCAAAAATCTTGCAAGGCTTGTTCAGTATCCTGAAACGTTTATATGACATTCAGGTGGTTGAACGTGAAGCGCCAGTTTGGCATCCAGATGCGCGTTATTTTGAACTGGAAGATCAGGGCGAAGTGATTGGCGGTTTCTATTTCGATCTCTATGCACGTCAGGGCAAACGTGGCGGTGCCTGGATGAGCGGCTTCCGTTCACGCATGCAAATTGCTGAAGGCCTGCAAAAACCAATCTGTTATATGGTAGCAAACTTTACTCCACCTGTGGGTAACCGCCCTGCACTACTGACTCATGATGAAGTAATTACCCTGTTCCATGAGTTTGGTCATGGGCTGCATCATATGCTGACAGAAGTGGACAATATTGCCGTGGCTGGTACACATGGCGTGGATTGGGATGCTGTCGAACTACCAAGCCAGTTTATGGAATTCTGGGCTTGGGATCAGGACAGTTTAAACCTGCTCAGCGAACATATAGAAACCAAGGAAGTCTTACCTGCTGACTTGTTAAAAGCCTTGCTGGATGCCCGTTTCTTCCAGTCCGGTATGCAAACTTTGCGTCAGCTGGAATTTGCTTTATTTGACTTAACCATTCACCGTGCCAATCCGGCATTGAATGCTGAACAGATTCAGGCAACCTTGAACGAGATTCGTGAAAAATACGCTGTTTTACCTACTACAGCATATAACCGGTTCCAGCACAGCTTCAGTCATATCTTCGCGGGTGGATATGCAGCGGGCTATTATTCTTATAAATGGGCAGAAGTTTTGGCCAGTGATGCCTTCGATCGCTTCGAAGAAGAAGGAATTTTTAATACTGAAACTGGAAAGCAGTTTAGACAAAAAATTCTAGCAGTTGGCGGAAAAGATACAGCACTTGACGCATTTATCAATTTCCGCGGACGCGAGCCAAAAATAGATGCTTTGTTACGTCATCAAGGTTGGACGAACCGCTCTAAAAACGCTTAAACTACGTTTTTAAGTAAATCACAGGGTGAGTATGATGGCTATCAAACGTCGTTTCATTGCAGGCGCAAAATGTCCTAAATGTCAGGCGTTGGATCGGATCGTTATGCTGACCTCTGGTGAAGCTGAATGGATTGAATGTATCGAATGTGGGTATGAAGAAAACCGTCCTACCCATATCGAGGAACCTGAGTCACCAGCCGTTCCGGATGAAATTGGTGTGATTCAGTTTAAACCCCGTCAGCCAAAAGAATAATTTCGGGAACCTAAATGACTCTAGATCATCGACAAAATCCTAAACTTTTATGGGGAATAGTGAGTGGATTAATTGTTGTGATTATTGCTGTTTTAATAATTACACAGTTTTTTCTCACGCAAAATGAAACATTACCAGCACATCAGGGTGACTTGATGCATGCACCGGTGACACAAGCCGCACCTAAAGCAGAACCTGAACCAGAAGAAATTGTGCCTACTTCTGAAAATGTTCTGGTCGATGCCTCTATTATAAGAGAAGAAGTCACTGAGAATGCCACTTTGGCGAAAGAAGAAATTGCCAAACTGGAAGATATTCAGCAACAGCTCAATGAGCAGGAAAAAAGCCTGAAGCAACAGCATAGTGATGCGGATGAGCTGATTAAACTCAAAGAGGAACAAATCAAGTTACTCGAAGCACAACTGGCACAATAGTCGGAATGAGTTAGGGATTTTCAGCTAGAATATCCACAGATTTTCCAGCTAAGTTCCCTCATGAGTGTAGCCTCTCCCTCGCATCTGGTTAAGGCAATTGTCTTTCTGACCTGTTCCGCCTTCTTGTTTTCAGTCATGGGCGTCTGTATCCGCTTTGCCTCACACACCGTTGACAATGCCACTGTGGTATTTTTCCGGAATTTTGTCGGCCTGTTTATCTTTCTGCCGTTAATCTTCAATAAAGGCATTAGTTTTTTTAAAACTGAAAAACTCTGGATGCACACCTGGCGCTCTGTCGCAGGTCTGACGGCGATGTATGGATTTTTCTATGCCATTGCACATTTAAAGCTCTCCAATGCCATGGTCTTTACCTATTCCTCACCAATTTTTATTCCGCTGATTGCTTGGCTGTTTCTAAAAGAAAAAGTCACTCAAAGCATGTTACTGGCTGCTGCGATCGGTTTTATTGGCGTGTTGTGCGTAGCTAAGCCTGATTCCGGTTTATTTAACCTAATGTCTGTGATTGGCTTGAGTGCTGTTAGAAACCATTTAAAGTGTCTATATTCTCACCAATAAAAATGTCTAGTTTATGATGGTTTTTACCATCATGGACTGGATATAAATTAGAGATGTTGATCACTATGTCTGACAAGGAAATTCAA